>JANYDR010000678.1 GCA_025363495.1 Cyclobacteriaceae bacterium
GAAATTCGTATCGCTCCATTATTTTCTATCAAACTCCGGAAGAAGAGAAATTGGCTAAACAAGCCAAGCTGGATTTTGCAAAAATGTTTAGAAACCCAATCGTGTCGGAGATCAAACCTCTTACTGCATTTTACAGAGCAGAAGGCTATCATCAGGATTATGAAAAAAATAATCCGGGAAGTCCATATATACAGGGGATTTCAATACCGAGACATAATCTGTTTCAGAAGACGTATAAGGGAAAGCTGAAACCGGACTAACAGTTAGGAGTTAGGCATTGGGCATTGGGCATTGGGCATTTCGGATTAGGTATTAGTTTGGAAGTGAGTCTGATGATGTGAGTACGTGTCCTTTGCCCATAGCTACTTTTGGATTGCTATAGGTTCCGGTGATGTGGAAAGGAATCTTTATTCCCAAGGGAGGAAGTTCGAGCTTCATAAGGTAACGTATGCTACCACTTATCTCGCTGACGCCTTCAACATCTGCCTCAATACCAGAAACCTTGATACTGAATGGCTTTACAATGATCTTGTTATCACGTATTTCTGAACTCATTACGAAATCTTTCAGATGAGGATCGTTGACTTCATCTTTCTTAGCAGCCTTGCTTAGTTCTTCAAAAATTTTCATTCCATTAATCTTGGCGTTGGCAACTCTCATGTCTCCACCTCCTATAAGTGTTTCTGTCTTTGGATAAAAATCCTGCGCCAACTCTCCCTTAAGCTTGTAGGCAACTGAAAAAATTCCCTGGGCATCTCCCGCAGCAGGCAAAAGATCCCTGACAAGTTTCATCTCTTTATATGCTTTATTAATATCAAGCTCTTTAATATCGAGGTCAATATCAAATAAAGGATGCTTCATGTCGCGTGTGTCATAGTCGCCTGAAACATCAAACTCAGCATTCAATGTATTAAACCCAGTCTCATGTAGGTTCATGACGCCATCTTTCATTCTGATTTCCCCATCCAGTTTGGTTATTTTCATATCCTCGTATAAAACATATTCGATCTCAGAATCAAAAACGGCCTCAATCGTCTTTGGAACCTCCCAGACATTAATTTTGCTTGTGCTGGCAGAAGTGCCATTAGTAGCTGGGATCTCATTCGCCAGCCACTCATTCATATCAAGCGTATCAATCTTTAAATCAAGATCGCATTTTATCAAATCATTCGTACGGGTAACAAATGCCATATAATTATACAAATCACCTGACATCGAGATAGTACTCCTTCCGAATTTACCGAGGAGATTATCTAATATTATTTTGGACGGAGTAAATTCCATTTCAGCATTCCTAATTGAAAGTGGTTTTGGAATTAAAGAAGTCTCCAAAACAAAATCCGTTACTCCTATCTTACCATCAGAAGTAACCCGTTCATAATGTCCGGCCTCAATATCAGATAACCTTCCTTTTGATGCAATATCTGAATGTATGATCCCTCTTATTTTCATGCCGTCAATTGGATAGATGGAGGTGAGTTTCGCAAGATCCACGCGCCCCTTAACCTGCAAATCATAATTATAATTTTCCAGATCAGAAACAGTGCCCTTTATGAAAAAGGGTTCTCCTTCCAGGCTGTAGGTTAAACGATTGATTGCCAGGCGAGTATCAGAGAATTTTCCATTGGGATTTACCACTTCCCCTGAAAAATGCATATTTTCAAGTGCTTCCGGATATCCAGTTGTTTTCAAATAGCCATTCACCAATTCTACTTTTGCATCGACAGAAGGAAACGTCCTTTTATCAGCACTATAAACGCCCTCCGCTTTAACATCGAGGGAAAGATTTCCCCGCATAACGATGGTATCGATTGGAAACATTTTCTCTATGTCGGCAAGATCCAGTCTGGCCTTTATATCAGTTTTAATTTTAATATCCTTATAGCCCTCTAACTTCATGAACCCATGAAAGCTATTCTTGTCAAAGACGGCATGTATAGCGCGGAAATCGAAAACGGAATTATCAATTTTTCCTGTTTGATTATCAGCGGCAAGATGAAACTGAATGCTGTCCAATGCGGCGGGCAGACTATCATATTTAATTTTACCGTCCGTCAGTTTCATAGAAAGATGAAAGGCCGGTACCTGAGTTATGGAATTATTTTTACCGAATTTTAATCGACCTTTGGCAGTAAGTTCAAAATCAGCAATACCTTTTAATTCCAATCCTCGGATTGGATACATCAACTCAAGTTCCGCCAGGTCTACATCTGCATTAATGTCCGTATCAATTTTATAGTGATCCAACCCTTGAACTTTAGCCCTCCCCTGTACTGTATGTTTTTTCATATCAAATGAAAAATTTTTCAAATCAAAAATAGTGCTGTCCCGATAGCCGTAGAAATTACTGATCGCCAATTCGAGGCGAATGTTTTCAATTGGATCCGGAAGAGTATCTATCTTGAACAGCGCATCATTTATCTTAATATCTGCCAATAGAGAAGGAAGTTTACCATAATCCGGAAGGTATTGTCCGCTGACAAATCCATTGAGTGAGAGTTGCCCGGCAGTTGTGATTTTTTTAAAATCTTCCATGAAAATTCCCGGAACAAGAGAAACGATATTCTTGAAGTCTGTGACTTGAGTATTAAAGCTCAAATCAAGATCATACCCATGATCAATTAAGCCGAAGCTTCCTTCAATACCCAGAACAAAATGGTTAACCCGGATTTTATTCTCTTTTATCGTAAAGGTGTTTTCCCTAATATTCATCTGCATCACCAGATCAATCTCCGCCTCTTTTCGTGAAAACAATTTCAATTCGCCATAGTCCAGATTAAACTCACCAATCGTTGTAACGGAAGTAAGATCCAATAATTCATTTTTAAGGTCACCTGACAATGTATGATTAAACTCTCTTAACATAAGATAAATCCCCATAGACCTGTCATCGTATTCGATCTTGCCATTGCTTAGCTTCACTTCATCCAATGCAATATTTACATAGGAAGAATCCGTGGAAGCATGCATTGTTTTGAGACTATCAGAATGGAATATTGTATAATTATTATGGCCATTCGCCAATATTTTAATGTAAAGATGTGGATCATGAAGATGAATGCTTTTCAATTCTATTGCATCGCCGGAAAATATACTGGATGTTTTAATCTCCAGATCAATCTCTTTTGCATCGACCAGTGTATCGGCTGCAAACTCATTGTTACCACTGACTGAAAGATCAGAAAGGGTGATTGTCAGATTGGGAAAATGCCGTAGTAATGTGACACTCATATCGCTGAAGTTGACCTGAGCATCTATATGCTTGTCAATAGCCCTCTCGGCCCTTAGTCGAATGGAATTATGGAAAATTGCCAGAGTAATCCATGCTACTGCAATCAACCCAACGAGAAATATGGATAAGCCAATAAAAAATCGCCTCATAGATACGGTAATCAGTATCTGTAAAACTAACTTCCGCCAACCTCAAAAGAAAGTCTTTTTATTCTTTAGGACCCGAAGACTTAAACCTTTATTCTCTCCATTTTCG
>JANYDR010000012.1 GCA_025363495.1 Cyclobacteriaceae bacterium
GAACAGTTTCAGCAGTAAAGCTCTAGTAAAAGAATTGTTCTAAAACAATTTTACCATCTTTCACCTTATATGCGCATACCTCTTCAATCGTCATCCTTCCTCGTCCTTTAAAGGTTGCGTCCATGGACCAGGTAATGGCAAAGCTGTTGCCACCTATAATGGGATCAGAAATGGTTGCTCCATGAAATTCTTCTACTCCGGCTTGAAACGCTACTGATTTTGCTTTGATACCTTCCAATCCTTCTACTATCATAGGCCCCATCATCTCATTTGCTTCAACGCTTTTAGCATCTGCGGCATACAACGTTTTCTGTACTTCATCGATTTTGCCCTGGCGGCAAAGTTCCACCAGTTTGTTAGCTACTTGCTGTGTTGTCATATTAATTGGGTTTACGTTTTTGTTGTTAAGACGGTTCAGCGGTCAGAAGCTGGACAGGTAGGGATTGATTATTTCGAAATAAGATTCCCTATCCGCCGGTAACTTAGTTAAGTTACAATACTGTAACCGGGCCTTTGAGTTATGTTTTCATGAATTAAAAATCACTATCCCACGTTGCAAAAAAAACACTTCTGAATTTTCAGCAACAGCCGTGTTTTAGCGGTTGACCGAAAAAATTTGAATAATATCTGAAAATTTGGCGAACCATATTCACCAGATCACGTTAGCCTTGCCTGAAACGGCTGCTAACGATGTTTTTTAGCCGAATTTTAAATTTCTGATCTGGCATCCGCCCAGGTTCATCGCTTGAAAAGCGGCGAAATTCGGATCAAAACTCATTGCTCTGGATAAAAAGCTTCGAAATTTCAATCAAATCGCAGAAAATACCCGTCGGTAAAAGGGGAGTTAAAGGGAAGTCAAAGGGCTGTTTAGCCATCGTGCCTATACAGTCCCTGTACCAATACCCTATCGCCGACAACAAAATGGATGCGAAAAAAAATGATTTATTACGTAAACAATCCAATTCCGAACTATTAAATTGTTCTCTATGACAAAGATTGATAACAATGCCCTGCTAAAGGGGGCGAGCGGCAAGTTTGGCAAGACTCACGTTTACCGCACTATTCGCGGTCAGCTTCAGATGATAAACACTCCAGCCAAGAGTGGGAAACTGTCTGTTTCACAGGAAAGCATGTCATACAAGCTCAAGCGAGCAGCGGACTACTGGCAAAATGTTAAGAAGTTTCCCGAATTGCTGCAGGCGTACGAGAAACGAAAAACGACCAGGATGTTCAGTGCCTACCTGGTAGCAGTCAGTGATTCGATGAACCCCCCTACTGTCCATTACATTAAAGCTGAGCAATACCGGGGCGCCATCGGCGACACCATTACAATCAAAGCTACCGACGACCTCAAAGTGACGCGCGTGCTAGTAATGATCAACGATGCAAATGGTAAAGTCATAGAACGCGGTGATGCAACACGCATGTATCACAACAAGCCACAGATCTTTAAATACATAGCAACCGTAACCAATGAAACTCTAAAGGGAACGGTGATAACGGTCAGCGCGTTTGATTTACCTGGGAATAAAGGTACAGGGGAAGTTGTTTTGTAGAAGGTGAAGCAAGGGCAACACATCTGTAGGTTGGAGCCAGTTGGTCGGATCTTCCCTCTTTGCTCCAGTTGCATCGCGTGGGAAGTTGGGCCGGATTTTGCAATCTGACCCTCATGCAAATTGATTTTACTTTTCTTTTGCTTGCCCAAAGAAAAGTAACAAAAGAAAAAGGCACCACGATGCTGCGCAGCGAGGGTAAGCCCGGAACTCCGATCGACGGCTCTTCACGTCGCTTTACGCCGCGCCATTCGTGGACGCCCACCCGCCACGGCTTACGAATGAAATTCATGCTACTTAAAGATTTCTTCGATCAGCGCAACCCCCTCTATGGCCTCACTCCCGACGAAGCTGAACAGAATATTCAACTGGACCGCGTTAGACTTTCAAATTATATAAAGCAAGCCATCAAGGAACTGAAAACCTACAATCAACTCCATCGGTGTAGCGTTTATGGCGCGCTTGTAGCGCGTGCCGGTGAGAACTACTAAATAACCCAATATCCAGACTCTCATAAACAACCTAACATTCATCACACAAACTCAATATCAAGATAATCTTTCTTATTGCTATAGTAGTTCCTTATTAGGAACAAATTGGTATAAAATTATCGATGGATTGCCGGGGCTTCCCCACGCATCGGGATGTCTTCCATGTAAGCAGTCTTCGGACACTTTCCTCACCCTCTCCTGAGAGGAGAGGGTGAGGTCGACTTCACTTTCTTTTTCATCGGAAACTCAAACCCGAATCTAACTACAAACTGATCGTGATACGGACTTGTATTCAGCGGACTGTGGAAATTATATAATGCTTCGGTATTGCCACGTATCTTTTTATAAACCTTGAACTCCTTCTTTATTCCAACCAACGTACTCCACTCCCATTGTCGTTGTCTTGTATCAGGACCCTGGAAAAGTTGTGGCGGAACGTATGTATTCACCACTTCAGGTGAAAGACGGAGGCTAAAGCCCTTTGAAAGATTGAACTGAAGTGACGCACGTGGACCGTACATTCTTTCCCTGCCATGACGTCTGTCAAAAATCAAACGCTGCACCCAGCCCGCACCCGCAGAGAAGCGCGGACTGATTCTATACAATGCTCCGACATTTACATCCAGCAAAAAAGGATTACTACTAATGATCTGAAACGTAACACCAGGAATAATGCGTTCAATAAAAGGAGTATCGTGTAGAGGGTTTGGTAATTTTTTAGGGAGATCCGCTATACTTTTTATTTCGCTGTACTTTGATTTTAGCTTCGACATTTTACTCATCGACGCCTGGAGCACGGCTTCCTGTCCTTTGAAATGATTGGTTGCTTCTTTAATTGCTTCCTGTTTCACCATAGACATCGCTGCCGAATCCGGCCGGCCATTAAGCTGATTTTTATATTTATCCATCTCTCCCGTCTTGCCTTTCAGTTCACCTACCTCTTTTGATTTCATCACCTGGCTCTCCGCTGCTTTGTCGATATTCTTTACTTCGCCGATATTTCCCTGGGATATTTTTTTAACATCATCTCCATAGCCTCCCACTTGTCCCGTTACTTTAGATAATTCATTTGTCTCCTGCGTTATACCATTCAATTGTCCGACGCCGGTTTGACCACCAACATTTGGAGTGCCGGGTATATTGCCGAGGGATGCTGCGCCAAGATTTCCGGAAGGAAGTTGAAGACCTGGAATTCCCGGAGATGCGCCGATGCCCGGAATCTTCCCATTCACCATTGGAATATTATAACCATCTACAGATTTGGAGAGATTCTGAACAGGACCTTCCATTTGCGGCGGAAGCGTAACCTCCGATAAACCTTTTTTAGTTCTTTGTTTGAGTTGATTCATCTTTTGATTCATCTCAGCAAGTTTTTCTGTTCGTGCACGCGTGATGCTATCAAGTTTTGAAGTGAGCTTGACGGTAGGCAAACGCAGGGAATGAAGGCTGTCAATTTTGTGTTGAAGCCGGCGACTTACAGAATCCATTTTGTTGATAGGCTTTCCATATGATAATTGAAGACTATCGGCCTTTGTTTGGAAGCTGGAACGAATGGAATCTACTTTATGTGATGCTTTTAATGTTGTGCTATCATTGTATTTGGGAATCGATAAGTGAGCAAGGCTGTCTAGCTTTTTGGAGTGCAGTTTAGCGCCAGCGGAATCCAGTTTATCAATTGCTTTACCGGCAGAATTTTTGCCGGAAATATGCAATGAATCAGTCACCACCTGAGACCAGGCAATGTGAGAGGCCATAAAAAACAGGAAGAATAAAACGGTTCTTTTCACTGAATTAAAAATACAAAAAGGAAGGGAGAATTGGATAGAAAAAGTGAATGAATATGATTGAAATTCTAGAGGTTAAAGGTGTTAATTCATCAAATCATTAATGCTATATTAAGAGCACCGGTCTGGAGCAACTTTTATACAATCATTAAATTGCCATTGAACTTCTTCCCCAAAAATATATTGTTTATGGCGCGCGCTTGTAGCACGTGCCGGTGAGAACTACTAAATACACCAATATCCTGACCTTTCTAAACAACCCAACATTCATCACGCAAACTCAACATCAAGATAACCTTTGTTATTACTATTGTAATTTCTCGCCGAACTGTAAAGATGGTGCACTACATCTGGCGAGTGTTGTGCGAATGCCTTGCGTGGGACGCCCACCCGCCACGGCTTACGAATGAAATTTGTTGATGCTACTTAAAGATTTCTTCGATCAGTGCAAACAGAGTCAGACCTTATTTAGGTTTAATGAGAGCACTGCACTTTTTTAATATTTCAGTTCCGACTTACCGCCTATGGTCTCTGCAATCACTAACCGAGTGCTTCGAATCCCTTATCCAGTCATGTAACCGTATTTTCCCCAACCAGCTATCACTCCCACAAGTGAGGCTGCTAAAACAGCTATTACTTGATCAGAAGTTTCAATGCTGGCCAGTTTCATCCATTGCGTTGTACGCCTTACGGGAAAATATTCTTCCCCTCAGTCTCAACACCTGGTATAAGTATGTTCATAAACTTGGAATAAATCGTCCCCGCCCTGTTTCAAGACGAAAGAAAAGTAATGTAAGCATTCGTGCTCAGCATCCTCATCAGATCTGGCATGCCGATATTACAGTATTTACCACTGTCGATCAGGTCAAGCATTACATCTACTGCGTCGTCGATAATTATTCACGGAAAATATTGAGTTGCATAGCGCATCCTTCAGTGAAGGCTGAACTTCGACACGAAACTGTTGCTGATGCGCTTAAAAAAGTAAATGAATTAAATTCCCCCATCACTCTCATTACTGACGGAGGGCCAGAAAATAATCTCAAGTCCTTTCTCGGCAACTTATCTCATCCGGTAGAACTCCGTAAAGCATTAGTAGACGTTCACTATTCCAATTCACTTATTGAAGCTCATAACAAAATTCTAAAATACAATTATCTGTACCGGATGGATATCCATGATGGTACTCATCTCAATATCGTTCTTCTGAAAATTGTTGATGACTTCAACAACCGGCCTCACATTTCCCTTGATGGCCTCACTCCTAACGAAGCCGAACAGAATATTCAACTGGACCGCACTAAGCTTTCAAATCATATCCAACAAGCCACACTCGAACGAAAAATCTACAACCAACTCCATCGGTGTAGCCATTGCAAGGAATGATTCCCCCTAGACGAGCAACTGTTTGAATCAGTCCAATCCAGATTTCCAGG
>JANYDR010000027.1 GCA_025363495.1 Cyclobacteriaceae bacterium
CCGTGCAAAGTTGGTATTGAGTCAACTATTATCGGTTGGGAAGATGATCATCCGGTGCTTTACAGAATGGGGGGAATAAGTCTGGAGAAGATCGAATCTGTAGTCGGTCGTGTCATAGTGAAAGCCCACTCCTCCTCACAACCGCAGGCGCCAGGTCAGTTGACCAACCACTATTCACCAGGAAAAAAAATGTTGCTCGGAAATCTGCAGAAGCTGTCAGAAAAATATAGCAGCAATAGAGTTGGCGTTCTTTCATTTCGACATAAACTTGATAATGTTCCTCCTGACCTTCAACGAGTACTCTCCTCTACCGGCAATCTTGAAGAGGCTGCCAGAAATCTCTTTTCAATGCTTCGACAATTTGACGAGATGAATGTTGATATCGTGCTGGCCGAAGAAGTCCCAAATGAAGGATTGGGACGCGCCATTAACGATCGATTACGTCGCGCGGCGGTTCAATAGAGCAATAATCAATTCTTCTTTTCCCTACTGCCTTACCTGAATCTTCACAGTAATTCGAACTGACCGCAACACCTGAATGTGTGGAAATAATTCCCCAATAGTGGCTCGTGCCGCTGTAATCCACATAATCAGTCATTGATAAATCATGGCATATGTTTTTCAATTGGAGCATTACTATGAACGCCGATAATGGCGGTCGATCTCACAAGGCTTCGACAAAAACATAGCACTCCCTTATGGCCGAATTTCATCAAAACTTTATACAGCATTCAGTATTTAAAGTATACCCCAAATACAATGGACAATAGAGAAGTTAGTTTCCAAAATCAAGAGAAAGAAAAACCCTCTGAGGAGTTGGTAATTGCTAACAAGGAACTTGCTTTTCAAAATGAAGAAAAGGAAAAGCGAGCAGCTGAATTAGCAATTGCTAACAAGGAGCTTGTCTATCAAAAAGAAGAGAAGGGAAAACGAGCCGCGGAATTGATAATTGCCAATAAAGAGCTCGTATACCAAAAAGAGGAGAAAGGAAAACGAGCGGCGGAGCTAACTATTGCTGATAAGGAGCTGGCCTTTCAAAACGAAGAAAAAGAAAAACGCGCAGCTGAACTTGCCATTGCCAACAAAGAACTCGTATATCAAAAGGAAGAAAAGGGAAAAAGAGCAGCTGAGTTGACCATTGCTGATAAAGAACTTGCTTTTCAAAACGAAGAAAAAGAAAAAAGGGCAGAAGAACTCGTCATTGCTAATAAAGAACTTGTTTTTCAAAATGAAGAAAAAGAAAAACGTGCTGAGGAGCTCGTTATTGCTAATGAAGAGCTTGTTTTTTAAAATGAAGAAAAGGAAAAGCGCGCGGCTGAATTGATCATTGCCAATAAAGAACTGGTCTTTCAGCACGAAGAGAAAGAAAAACGCGCGGCTGAATTGATTATTGCCAACCGTGAACTTATCTATCAAAATGAGGAGAAAGAAAAACGCGCATCAGAACTAATCATCGCTAATAACGAACTCGTTTTTCAAAATGAAGAAAAAGAAAAGAGAGCGGCAGAATTAATCATTGCTAACAAGGAACTCATCTTTCAGAATAGAGAAAAAGAAAAACGAGCGGCTGAATTAATCATTGCAAATAAAGAGCTGGCCTTTCAAAATGAGGAGAAAGGAAAAAGGGCCGCGGAATTAACTATTGCCAACAAGGAACTTGCATTTCAGAATGAAGAGAAGGGAAAAAGAGCTGCTGAACTTACAATAGCCAATAAAGAACTGGCCTTTCAGAACGAAGAGAAAGGAAAAAGAGCGGCCGAATTAATGATCGCCAACAAGGAACTGGCCTTTCAAAACGAGGAGAAAGGAAAAAGAGCGGCCGAGCTAACCATTGCTAATAAAGAACTTGCCTTTCAGAATGAAGAGAAAGAAAAAAGAGCAACCGAATTAACCATCGCCAATAAGGAACTTAAAAAGGCGGAGGATGGCATTCGTCAACTTAATGAAGAATTAGAGCAAAAAGTAATTCAGCGAACAGTTCAATTGGAATCAGTCAACAAAGAGCTTGAATCTTTTTCCTATTCAGTAGCACACGATTTACGCACACCTCTTCGCGCGGTACATGGATATGCGCGCATACTCAAAGAAGACCACGCACCTTCACTAAATCCTGAAGCGAACCGGGTGATAAATAACATCCAGAGCTATGCCACGAAAATGGGACAACTCATTGATAACCTGCTCTCCTTCTCACGTCTTGGAAGAAAGGAATTGGTGAAAGTGAATATCCCAATGCATGATATGGTGGTGAACCTATGCAATGAAATAAAAAGTGAAAACATCAATAACACAATCCACTTTAAAATAAACGACTTACAATCCGTTCAGGGTGATAGTGTAGCAATCAAGCAGGTATGGTTAAACTTAATTTCTAACGCCGTTAAATATTCAAAGCTAAATAGCAAACCCGTTATTGAAATTGGTTCAGGAGTTAAGGGAGATGAAATTGACTATTACATAAAGGATAACGGTGCCGGTTTTGACATGCGCTATGCCAGTAATCTTTTTGGCATGTTTCAGCGACTGCATTCGGACGATGAATTTGAAGGAACTGGAATCGGACTTGCTATCGTTCACCGCATCATAACAAAGCACGGAGGCAGAGTGTGGGCAGAAGGGAAAGTCAATGAAGGAGCAACATTTTATTTTTCACTACCCAAAAACGCATCATTATGACAGAAGAGGTTGAAGTACTATTAGTAGAAGATAATTCAAGCGATGCCGAGATGACTATCAGGGCACTACGACAATATAATCTCGGTAACAGGCTCTTTAGGGTTGAAAATGGGGCTGAAGCATTGGATTTCATTTTTGCCGAAGGGAAATATGCAGGCGGAAAGATTGCCAGTAAACTGAAGTTCATCATGCTGGATCTAAAACTCCCAAAAGTCAATGGCAAAGACGTGCTATCAAAAATTAAATCAAACGAGAAGACGAAAAAAATTCCCGTCATAATGCTTACATCTTCCAAAGAAGACCCGGATATAAAAAAGTGCTATGAGTTGGGAGCCAATGGCTTCGTGGTAAAACCAGTTGAATTTGATGCTTTCCACAAAGCGATCTTTGAACTCGGCTTATACTGGTTGACTATTAACCAACCTGCTCAATAACAGAGACCAATAAAAAATAATAAAGACCACTTAACCTTAACAACAAAAACCATGACTCAAGAAATTGACCTCCTTCTAATTGAAGACAATGCCAGTGATGCCGAACTCATTCTTCGCGCTTTAAAAAAGAATAATTTAGCCAACCAGGTGCTGCATGTCAAAGACGGAAATGAAGCATTGACTTTCCTGATGGGTCAGGGGAAGTATGAAGGAACAAAAAATATACCAAAGGTCGTACTCCTTGATTTAAAAATGCCAAAGGTTAACGGCAAAGAAACCCTGATGAGGATCAAGGACAATAATAAAATTAAAAATATTCCGGTAGTCGTACTCAGTTCTTCCAGAGAGGATTCGGACATTAATGAATGTTACGATTTGGGTGCTAACGGATACGTTGTAAAATCAGTGGAATCCGATGAGTTCGAGAAAACAATTAGTAACATTGGGCTGTATTGGTTAACCCTCAATGAACCACCTCAATAGAATAAAGAACTAAAATTTCTCTTCTATCCCCAATCCAAACAACGCGAAATCATATTTAACAGGATCTTTCGGATCAAATTTTCTTAACTGATTTGTAAGTTCCAGGGCTGTCTGCCAATCGACTTGTTTGCGGGTGATCAGTTTTAGTTTTCTGGCAACCCGCTCCACATGAAGGTCAACGGGACATACTAATTGGCCTGGCAGGAGCGTCTTCCAAATACCGAAGTCAACTCCACGCTTGTCATTGCGCACCATCCAGCGAAGAAACATATTGACGCGCTTGCAGGCGGATTTTCGCTCGGGCGTGGCAATATGCTTGCGCGTTCGGGCAGGGTAATCAGGCAGGCTAAAAAACTGATGATGAAAATTAATCAAGCCCTTCTCAATTGTTTCATCGTCATGATCAACCAGAAAAAGTCTTTCCAGTGAATTATGACTTGAATAATAACTTTTCAAAAACGTCAAAAAATAAAATAGATCTGTTGAATTAAATGTCCTGTGCTTAAAGCTTTCAAATTTTTTCAGATCAGGCTCCTTATGATGAAGGATAAAATCATAAGGAGCCTGATCCATTTTCTCTAATAGTTC
This sequence comes from Cyclobacteriaceae bacterium, assembly GCA_025363495.1. Classification (GTDB taxonomy): domain Bacteria; phylum Bacteroidota; class Bacteroidia; order Cytophagales; family Cyclobacteriaceae; genus ELB16-189. Next base: position 4,182 of record JANYDR010000027.1, read on the forward strand.
ATTGCAGTTATTAATGATAGTAACGCGTTGTCCCCATGCAAGAATTGCCGCGAAAAGACCCGCTATTTCGATGTCTTGCTTTTTAGTAAATCTGTGAGGAATGGAAATAGGATCGTTCTCAATAAATCCCGGGCGATTATACTGTTCGACTTTATCATCAAGAAATCCTTTCAGGTCAACAAGGTTTTGAAAAGATTTTGCCACACATTGTCGATTTACCTATTTCAAAAAACGTACCTCTACCCTTCTATTCAACGTCCTCGCTGTATCATCTTTTGATTCCACCAATGGCCGCTGTTTTCCATATCCATGAACGATCAATCGATCAGAGGATACTCCTTTGGACTTTAGATATTCACCAACACTTTGGGCACGGTTGCGAGAAAGCTCAAGGTTATATTCTTCACTCCCAACGTCATCAGTATGACCATTCAATTCCGTCCTCCATTCAGGCTTTGCTTCCAGGATTTTTACAAGCTTATCCAATTCGGGAAATGAAACGGGTAACAACACATATTTGTCAAACTCAAACTGAATATGCTTAAGGATGTATGTTTCTTCGGGCCTTATCTCCTCACCGTCTTCCCATAGAATAGTTGAAACGGGTATTGCCGGTTCAGGATCAAGTGGAAAGATGGCAACGTCATCAACATACACATACGCGCTACCAGAAAGCATTGGACTTTTACCTTTGCGACCCTCCACTTGCGTAAACTGAGTGGATAAATTGTCGAAGAAATTGCCGATGAAAATATATCGCTCGCCACCATTTGCGATGTATTCCATTGCGCCTAAATCCCATCCTGCTTTTGAAAAAGGTTCGTTATGTATCACCGACAATGTTGGTGGTTGTGTTATAACTTGATCACCGCTAGTTTCAAGGGGTTCATTTGTTAGCAATAAGCCAACACGGTCCACACTATACACAGAATAAGACGCAAGTTTAAAATAGAACTCAATCCGATATCGATTGCCCTTCTTCAATGGCTCTTTTAACTCACCCTGAAGATATTCACGATAACTTCTTGGCTTGTTAGTAGGCCTGCTCCATACATAAATACCGGCATA
>JANYDR010000067.1 GCA_025363495.1 Cyclobacteriaceae bacterium
ACAGCTGTGTGAAAATAGGCTGTCCGGTAAAAAATGTATTTTTGATCATGCTAGGTTTGAATGTGTGGTAACATCAAAGATAGCTGGGAGAGGTTTTTTACGAAACTTCTCCCTTATTTCCCCGGACAACAGTGATTTGAAAATTTGAAAATTCGTTCAAGCTAATCCATTGATTTTCGTTTCAAGGGGGACATTGTCTAGTTTTCAAACTGCTGCTTCTTATTTCCTCTGTCAGCCGACAGATAGGAAATTCTCAACCTGTCTCAAATCATCTCTTTTCTTAATCTAGTTCAAGTAGCATGGCTTCCGGCCATGGTACCTTTGTTTCTATCAAATCGGGAAATAAATAAAAATTAAACAATACGAAAAATGGAAACTGCAGTAGAAACAAAAACGACATGGGGAATTGATCCAACACACACTGAGGTGCAATTCAAAGTTAAACATCTTGTAATTTCAACCGTATCAGGTTTCTTTAAGAAATTCAGCGGAAGCGTTGAGAGTGAGACTGAAGATTTTGACGGGGCGAGCATAACATTTAGTATCGAGACAAGCAGTATCGATACTAATCAACCGGATCGTGATACACATTTAAAGTCAGCAGATTTCTTTGCGGCAGAACAATATCCTACGCTGAATTTCACAGGCAAACTGAAGAAAATTTCTGGTAGCGATTACAAACTGACCGGTCCTCTTACTGTCCGTGATACAACAAAAACCGTAGAACTTTCAGTGGAATTCGGCGGCATTATGGTAGACCCATGGGGGAATACAAAAGCTGGATTTGAAATCAACGGGAAGATTAACCGCAAGGATTTCGGTTTAGCATGGAATGCACTAACCGAATCAGGAGGAATGTTAGTTAGTGAAGAAGTTAAACTTCATATTAATACAGAGCTGGCTAAGGTTAAGTAATGCACCGAATCGCGTTTAATCGCGAACTATGGGCGCAGAGTTAATTATTAACTCTGCGCCTTTTTGTTTATAATTTAAGATCCCAACGAAAGAAATTGGAATTTCAAGGTTACAAAGTACCTTGCGACCGATAGTTTTTTGCAAACCCCGATGCAAGCTTTTTTATTTTATCTCACGTACCCTTTTATATATCTCATTGCCTCGTTACCGTTTTGGGCTCTTTACAGGATTTCAGATTTCTTTTATCATATTCTTCGGATATCAGGATATCGCAAAGAAGTAGTTGTTCAAAACCTCCGGAATTCCTTTCCGGATAAAAGCAATGCTGAAATCGAAAAACTTTCGGAAGGGTATTATCGATATCTCTGCGACTTGATTTTAGAAACCCTTAAGACTCTTCGGACGACCGAAAAAGAAGCAAAAGAACATTGTGTTTTTCATACTCCTGAATGGCTCACAAAACTCTGTGAGGAGAAAAGGAGCGTGATATTAGTAATGGGCCACTATGGCAACTGGGAATGGGCGGGACCAAGCTTTACACTTAACACAGGATTTCAATTAGTTGTTATTTACAGACCATTGTCAAATAAATATTTTGAAAAGATGATGGTTGGGATGCGCACAAAGTTTGGCACCTGTATCACACCTGTAAATCTTACGTTGAGAGACATGGTTGCCCGCCGCGGCTCATTGACTGCGACCGCCTTCATCGCTGATCAGACAGCTCCCCAGGACAAGGCTTATTGGACAACGTTTTTAAACCAGGACACGGCAGTATTTACCGGCCCTGAGAAATTAGGGATAAAGTTTAACTATCCTATCGTTTATATTAATACAAGGAGAACACGTCGGGGATTCTACGAGATATTCCCGGAGCTGATGTTTGAAAATCCTAAGGACACCAAAGAAAATGAAATCTCTGAAGCTTTTATGAGGCGCCTTGAGCAAGAAATAAAAATTGATCCAAGCATATGGCTTTGGTCGCACAAAAGATGGAAGCATAAGCGACCAGTGGATTGAGTTTAAATTTGAAATCCAGCAATTTATGAGTTCAGGTTCCGTTGTAAGGCAGGTTAAGAATTAGTCACAAAGTAGGGTCTTATCCAGACTACTTATTTCAACGAATTTCTTAGCTTTGCAAACGTTTTCCCACTTTTATAACTTATGCGTACTGGTAAGGAACTCATCGCTGCAAGCAAGCAATTTGCCACTGAAAACAGGCTAAGAAGCTGGATAGAAGTGTTCTCTACTATTATACTGGCGGGCGTACTCCTGACCGGAATTGCCTTACAAAGCATCCCCTTGTGGGGACACATCATTTTAAGCATTTGTTGTGGACTTACTTACATGCGACTTTTTGTTATCTATCACGACTACCAACATAGGGCGATTCTCCAACGGTCGACTAGTGCAGAGTGGCTGATGAAATCTATGGGTATTTACCTTCTGGCGCCAGAAACTATATGGAAGCGGACACACGAACATCATCATAATAATAACTCGAAATTGACAATCTCCGGAATAGGTTCCTATCCTACTGTAAGCAAGGCCCGTTTTAAAAGTTTAACAAAGATGGAGAAGCGTATCTATCTGATCAATCGCCATCCGGTAACGATTCTTTTGGGTTACTTTACCTTGTTTACGTATTGGTTAAATCTCAAATCGTTTGTGCAAAGTCCTTCCAAACATATTGACTCTCTTGTCTCTTTAGGCCTTCATTGGGGAATTGGATTTGCAGTCTGGTATTATCTTGGCTTGGAAGGACTCATACTTTTCTGGTGGATGCCATTTTTTATAGCTTTTGGAATGGGCTCTTATCTTTTTTATAGTCAGCATAATTTTCCTGGAGCCAAGTTCAAAGAGAACCAGGACTGGTCGTATGATAACGCCGCTCTTTCATCTACCAGCTTTATGGTGATGAGTCCTATTATGCATTGGTTCACGGCTGATATCGGTTATCATCATGTACATCATTTGAATTCCAGAATTCCATTCTACAGGTTGCGAGAAGCAATGGAAAGCATGCCTGAATTAAAGAATGTTGCAAAAACCTCGTGGAGCCCCGTTGAGATGTGGCGATGCTTCAGGCTCAAGGTCTGGGATCCTGAAAGACAAGAGATGATAACGCTGAGGCAAATGTAGTCTCATTCGATTCGAAGGAACATTACTTCGCCATTTGAAATTCGGCGTTGAGCATTCGACATTGTTCTAAACTCCACAAAAAACATTAAACCCTCCATCCACCGGTATATTAACACCGGTGACAAATGCCGAAGCATCTGAGCAAAGAAATACTAAGGTGCCGATAAGTTCTTCAGATTTACCAAAGCGTGCAAAAGGCGTTTGATTGATCGCAGCCTGCCCACGGGCAGTCCAACTTCCATCAGGATTGGAAAGCAGCGTCCTGTTTTGTTCTGTGAGAAAAAAACCGGGTGAGATAGCATTCACACGAATGCCTTCACCAAATTTCTTGGCCATTTCTACTGCCAGCCATTCGGTAAAGTTTTCGACTCCGGCCTTTGCGGCAGAGTATCCAACAACCCTTGTGATCGGACGAAAAGATGCCATAGATGCAATATTAATGATTACACCCTTCCTGCGTTTAGCCATATCCTCCGTGAAAACCTGCGTTGGCAAAACGGTACCCATCAAATTGAGATCGACAACTTTCTGAAAGTCACCGAGGTTTAGGTCGAAGAAATTCTTATCAGGAGCAATAACAGCACCCGGCATATTACCTCCAGCTGCATTGACAAGAATATCAATAGAGCCAAACGCATTTATAACTTCATTCCTTGCATTCTCCAACTGGGATCTGTCAAGCACATCAGCCTGTACGGCCAACGCTTTTCCACCAGATAATCTGATTTCCATTGCAAGCGCTTCAGCAGCTTCCTTCCGTCTGCCAAGAATTGCAACCGAAGCACCTGCTGCGGACAATCCCTTTACCATCGATTGGCCCAGAACTCCTGTTCCTCCGGTAATGATTGCTGTTTTATTTTCTAAAGAAAAGAGAGATGCTTGATTCATTTTGAAAGGATCGGTTTGTATCTAAGACGTTTGAGGTTGTGCAGAACCCTACGACTTGCTTAAGTTTTTATTAATCATTAAAAAAGGAAGGCGCTTATTAAGCACTAAATTAAGTTAAAAAAACGTCGCGGCTGCAAAGAAGTTTGCACTATTCACAATTCATCAGTGCAACAGTAAAGATATTAGTTGCATACTTTATTTTGAAATCTTAAGAAGCTCTTCCAGATAGCTTCCCCAAATCTTCGGAATCGAATGCGTACCATGACCTCGGGTTTCATCCGTAATTGGAAGAAGAATATATCTACCTTTTTGAACTCTTTTAATTCCAGCTTCCATAAGACCAAGTTCGGGAGGATTGACCTGATCGTCGGCAGAATTAATGGCAAAGAGAGGGGCCTTAATTTTTTCCAGGTAAGGTGATGGGTTATAGAATCGCGACGCGTCGAATTGATAGATCATGTCGTTTGCATCAAGGGTAGACCTGTAGCGTTCAACCTGGTTTTGAAGAAACTTCTCTGCTTCATCACGAGTAGGTGAATTCTTTTGCCATTGCAGCGGGCTGCTTGTCATGAATAGAAGAGAATGAATTGCGTATGTGAGACCCTGAGGTTGTGATGTATAATTACCATTATTCCATTGTGGATCATTCTTAATTGCGTCAAGCATCATCTTTCGTTGCACACGGTTTCTGCCGGCGATCTCTGCCGGCAAACTTGCCAACGGCATCAACGCGTCCATAAAGTCGGGATACGTATAACCCCAAACCCATGTGTGCATCGCTCCCATGGATGTTCCCATTACCAGGCGAAGGTGATTAACGCCAAGATGTTCAGTTACCAATTGGTATTGTGCTTTTACCATATCATCATAGGTATAAGCTGGAAATTTCATTTTTAATCCGTCACTTGGCTTGCTTGACTTCCCATGCCCAAGTCCATCCGGCAGGATGATGTAGTATTTCGTCGCATCCAGTAACTGCCCTGGACCAAAGAGAACGCCTGCAAATCTCTCATTCAGAAATGCTCCGCCAGTTCCAGTTGTTCCATGAGTGATCAGCACAGCATTCGTCACGACGCCAGTACTATTCTTTAATGGTTTACCCAGAGTTGCATAATGCTGATTTAATTTAGGCAGCACCTCCCCTTGCGAGAATTTAAAATCATTGATCACAAAATCCCCCTCGATCGGCTTTGGATAGTTCTGTGCGAAGGAAATATTGG
>JANYDR010000074.1 GCA_025363495.1 Cyclobacteriaceae bacterium
CCCATTGCTCAAACCCTGCCATCTGCAACCGTATTTATCACGATAACTAATCCAGGTAGCTGGACTTTTAACTGGGACTTTGGTGATGGCGGTATATCAACAAGTTCTCTGGCAAGCTTTCAGCATACTTATAAAACCTACGGTACCTACATAATCAGGCTGACCGTTACAAATACGCAATGCTCTGAAACCCAGACGCAGACAATTACAATAAAGGCCATTCCGCCAATAGTGAATTTCAGTTATGATCCGGCCTCCGGCTGCGTGCCATTAACGGTAAAGTTTACAAATCTTTCAAGGTTTGCTGAACCTGACACGTATATCTGGCTATTCGGAGATGGTCAGGCAACTTCAAGAGCTATCGATCCGACCTATACTTATTTTGAGCCAGGAAAATATACCGTAAGCTTGTCAGCATCCAACATTACCGGACAGGTTGTGACAGAGACAAAGCTGTTGATAATTGAAGCGTTTGCCAAACCGTCGGCGCAATTTGAAACGAAGCCAAAACTACTTTACATACCGGGAGGAATTTTATATACAAAGAACAATAGCTTCGGAGCCAGTAACTTTTTGTGGAGTTTCGGTGATGGAGGAACATCTGATTTATTTGAGCCTCAGCACATCTATCAGACCGAAGGGATTTATAATATTTCACTTATCGCCATCAGCTCAAATAATTGTACTGATACTGTTGCCAATAAAGCAGCAGTGATTGTGCAACAGGGTGGTCAATTGCTTGTTCCAAATGCATTTTCACCAAACTTGTCAGGATCAGGTTCTGGCGGGGGAGGTTCAAGTGATGGTAAGAACGATGTATTTCTACCCATCATGCGTGGAGTGACGCAGTTTGAAATGCTTGTATTTAATCGCTGGGGTGAGCTGCTTTTTGAAACCAGAGATCAGCAGACTGGTTGGGATGGTTATTACAACGGAAAACTTTGTCCCCAGGATGTATACATCTATAAGGTGGTTGCTCAATATGAAAACGGAGAGCGTGTAATAAGAACAGGAGATATCAACTTAATCAGATGATGAGATTTTTTTACTGCATTATCGGAATTTTTTCAACGTTCTGTGTGCTGGCGCAAGATCCGGAGTTTTCCCAATACTATATGGCGCCGCTGTATTTGAACCCTGCGTTTACAGGGACGACTAATGATCATCGCTTTATTGCCAACTACCGCAATCAATGGCCAAACGTCGCACAAGGATATGTAACGACGGCTCTTTCCTACGATTACAACCTAAACCAGTATAATAGTGGTGTCGGGTTTCTGGTCACAATGGATAAGGCCGGCACTGCTGGAATGAAATCTTCCCAGTTTAATTTTCTTTATTCTTACAAACTTAATATTTCCAATAAGTGGGTTATTTCTTCAGGGCTGAGTTTTGGATATGCTTTTCGCACCATTGATCTCAATAAACTTATTTTTGCTGACCAGCTTCAGTTTGATTCGAAGGGGAATGTACCCAGTGATGACCCGGCTTTATTTAATCTTGGTATGGCTCACTATTTTGACTTCAATGCGGGGATGCTAGCTTATAATAAATCTTTTTGGTTTGGAATAGCCGCCAGTCACATGAATCAGCCTAATCGTTCGTTGTTAAATCAAGAAGCACCACTACCTGTAAAAACTACTATCCATGGTGGAGTACGTATTCCATTGAGCAGGGGTCCGTTCAAGAGAGCGCATCAGGCCGTTTTATCACCTTCGTTTGTGTATAAGCGACAAGGTAAGTTTGATCAGTTAGATATAGGAACCTATCTTTATTATGATCCTATTGTATTGGGAGTCTGGTATCGGGGAATCCCCATTGAGCAAGATGTTAAGAGTAATTTAAGTCAGGACGCAGTAGTTTTGGTTCTTGGATTTCAATTACCCAAAGTCGAAATTATGTATAGTTATGATTTTACCGTTTCTGAACTTGGGCCAGTCTCGGGTGGAACACATGAAGTTGCTTTGAAATATAAGCTGGCGATCCAGACGAACTCTCATGCTAAGAAGAGGGAGAAACTGATCCCATGCCCAACGTTTAATCATTGATGATCATAGGGTCGATAGAATCAGCTTCGCTGAATTTTATTTCACCACGAAGTCACGGAGCTCACAGAGCTTTTACTTTCGAGTCCTTTGGCTAAATATTTTTGATGAAAAGGCCATGGGCATTCTCTGTGACTGCGTGGCGATTTCATTTCAAACATAGGAGGCACAGAGGGGACAGAGAAATAGATATAGATTTCACAAAGCGCTTCAGACATAGAAGAAATATTTTCGTTAGCTGGAATTCTCAGTATTGCCGTATCTGCTGACATTATTCTCCGTGCGCTCTGTGACTCTGTGGTGATTTGTATTTAGCGCATCCATGCGCCGAGACTTATATCTAAAGCTTTCTTTACCACTCTCCAATAAACCTTTACCTTTGTGCCCTTTTGGTAAAAGCCGTAATAGATGAATTTTGCTAGTGATTTAGCGCTGAATCCTGTTTTTAAGACTGTTTCGCACGCTGCCCGGGAATCTGGTTCCGAGGCTTACGTGGTAGGCGGCTTTGTGCGCGATCTTATATTAAAAAGACCCAATAAGGATATTGACTTTGTCTGTGTCGGCAACGGAATTGAATGGGCTCAAAAAGTAGGAGAGCTTTTGGGAGGCCTTCAGGTAACAGTTTTCAAAAACTTTGGAACGGCCATGATCCGTCATGGTGAATACGAGCTGGAATTTGTTGGCGCACGTAAAGAATCCTACCGTCAGGATTCTCGTAAGCCTATAGTCGAAGATGGCACCCTGGAAGAAGACCAGAAGAGGAGAGACTTCACCATTAATGCCCTTGCCATTAGTCTTAATGAAAATAATTATGGGGAACTGATTGATCCTTTCGGAGGAATAGAACATATCACACAAAAGATGATCAAGACGCCTCTTGATCCGTTAATTACTTTTTCTGATGATCCGTTGCGAATGATGCGGGCTATTCGATTTGCGTCTCAATTGAATTTTGATATTGAGCCTGACACCTTTCAGTCGATCATCGACAACCAGGACAGGTTGAAAATTGTATCCATGGAAAGGATTATCGAGGAGACTAATAAAATAATTTTATCACCCACACCTTCTTACGGTTTTAAGTTGCTTTTTCATAGCGGACTTTTAAAACACTTTTTTCCTGAAATGGTGGCTTTGCAAGGAGTGGAGTATGTTGACAACAAGGCTCATAAAGATAATTTTTATCACACGCTGCAAGTGCTTGATAATGTTTCAAAAGTATCGGATGACTTATGGCTGCGTTGGGCTGCAATTCTCCACGATATTGCCAAGCCACTGACAAAGCGATTTGAACCCGGGCACGGATTCACGTTTCATGGACACGAGGACAAAGGAGCCCGGATGGTTCCTGGAATTTTCAAGAGATTTAAATTGCCATTGAACGAGAAAATGGATTTTGTTCAAAAGCTTGTAAGACTTCATCTTCGACCTATTGTATTGGCATACGATGTTACTGACTCTGCCGTTCGTCGGTTGCTATTTGAAGCAGGAGAAGATACTGAAGCGCTGATGAAGCTTTGTCGGGCTGACATTACCTCAAAAAATTCTGAGAAGGTTAAAAAATACTTAAAGAATTTCGAAAGGGTAGAAGAGAAAATGCTGGAAGTGGAGCAAAAGGACCATATCAGAAATTTTCAACCTCCCATTACCGGTGACGAAATCATAAGGATGCTTAACTTGCCACCGGGCCGAATTATTGGAGAGATAAAAGAACAAATCAAAGAAGCTATACTCGAAGGTGAAATCAAAAATGACCGGGAAGAAGCCCTTACCTTACTAACTGAAATAGCACGAAAAAAAGGAATCTTAAAACTGAATTAAAACCCTGACGAATGAAAAAAATTATTATTCTCAATTTATTTATCCTCATCGGCGCATCGGTGGTAGTCGCTCAGAAACAGAAAACAACAACTCAGCCGCAGCCGGTACAACAGCAGCCACAAACCTCAGCTAAAACTGAGCAACCTGCGATCAATCCTTTGGCAGTGCACTTTGCAAGGAAGCATTCGATAGCAACTCGCTGGGCTGATCCCGATGTCGCAAAAGATGCGTTATATGATTTGATCGTGGAATATCCTGACAGTGATTCACTCATATTCGCATTGGCTTTATCGTACTATGAGACTAATAAGTTTGCCCCGACGGTGTTAATAGGTCAGGACCTGTTGCAACGTTCTCCAAAGAATACCCAGCTTCTTGAATTAGTGGCAGAAGGTTTTCAGGGATTAAATATTCCGGACCGTGCCCTTCAGAACTATGAAAGTCTTTACCTCATTACCAGCAACAGTTCGACATTATATAAAATGACATTTCTTCAGTTTGGGCTAAAACGATATCCGGAATGCATTACAAATGCTGACATTCTTCTTGGTAAACCCGATGCAGAGACCATCAAAGTAGTATTCAACGATGCGGCGGGTAAAGAAAAAGAATATCCTATGAAGGTTGCTCTCCTCAACTTAAAGGGTATGGTGTACAGAGATCAGGAGGATAAGGTTAACGCTAAGAAATTCTTTGATCAGGCCCTTGCTGTTGCCCCTGATTTTCTTCCAGCAAAGGAAAACCTGGCAAACCTGGCGAAATTGAAGTGATGCAACCTTCCGCGATGTGAGCGGTCTTTAGCAATCGAGACTATGAGTTTGGAGGCTGGAACTGTGCATATTCATGCGGAAATCATCGAAAGATGCCGTCAGGGTGACCGCGATGCACACTACCAACTGTACAAACTTTATTCAAGAAGTATGTATAACGTCGGATACCGGATTGTCAATAATGATGCAGAAGCTGAGGATGTACTTCAGGAAGCATTTATCAGTGCTTTTAAGAGCCTTCATTATTACCGTGGAGATGCCACGTTTGGCTCTTGGCTGAAGCGTATTGTTGTCAATAAGGCAATTAATGTTTTGAAGACAAGGAGAACCGAGCGTTTTCCGGACGATGAAAAATTTGATGTAGGGGAAGAAGTTGTTTCTGAAGAGGAATTTCAGTTCTCCGTTGAGCAGGTAAGAAAGGCGATGGAAATTCTACCAGATGGTTATCGGTCCGTACTTTCATTGTACTTACTGGAAGGATACGATCACGGTGAAATTGCCGAAATCCTGGGTATTTCAGAATCGACTTCGAAGTCGCAATTTAACAGATCTAAAAAGAAGCTCCGGGAAATCCTGGAAGAAGGTAAGCTATGAAGAAAGATATGTTTGAAAAATTTGTTACTGACCACCGTGATCAGTTTGATGATAAAACTCCATCGTCGGGAACCTGGACTAAGATATCGGATGCTCTTTTTGGAAGCAGAACTGTTTCGCTTTGGGATTCTGCGTCGCTCTGGCGTTCAGCTGCGATTGTGCTTCTCGGATTTTCAGCATATTTGTTTTTCACCCGGCCTCATTCTATGATCTCTCCAAGGTCGACTGCGATGCAGCAGGACTTTAGAGATATAGAATCGTTTTACTCAGCACAGATTTCTGAGAAAGTTGCTTTGATCTCAACAGATGATCTCTTTGCGGATGATTCATTTACACAAGACATTCAAAAACTTGAAGCGATGTACACCGTGTTGGTAGAAGAAATGAAAAAACATCCCTCCGAAAAGGTGAAAGATGCACTTGTTTTAAATATGCTGGTGCGAATTGATTTATTGAATCAACAGATTCA
>JANYDR010000093.1 GCA_025363495.1 Cyclobacteriaceae bacterium
GCGGTGGTGGCGATGCAACAAGTTATGATTCACGCGTACTTAAAACTCCATTCTGGGTATTTCATGGGGACGCCGATCCTGTTGTAGACGTTCACTATTCGCGTGAGATGGTAGATAAATTGAAGCAGTTAAAAGCTGATGTAAAGCTTACAGAATATCCTGGGGTTAGTCACAATAGTTGGGATAATGCGTTTGCGGAAAAGAAATTCTTGAGTTGGATGTTTTCACACAGGAAATAGTTTTCAAATTGACCAATTTTCAAATTAGATTTAAGAACTCAAACGCTCTCACCTCCATCCAATTTTCTTCCTGGCCCGCCAGCGTAAATCCGGTATGCCCACCTCGTTCGGGAATTTCTAAAAAAACGTTTTGATGATCTTTAGCGATGTCGTATGGATAGCATTGTTCTGGAAGGAAAGGATCGTTGAGTGCATTTACAATTAAAGTCGGTACGGTGATCTTTGGAATGTATTGTAAAGAGGCAGCTCGTTCATAAAAGTCATTCGCGCTGCTAAATCCATGCAATGGAGCTGTGTATCGATTATCAAACTCTTCGAAACTCCTTATCTTTTCAAATCCCTTAAAGGAAATCAGTTCAGGGAATTTTTCGGATTTGGATTTTATTTTCTTCCCCAGTTTTTTCAAGAACCGGTTGAGATAGAATCGTTTATTGGGTCTGTCCAGTTCTTTGGCACTTGATCCCAGGTGACATGGAACTGAAAATGCCGCTCCTCCTTTCACTTGTTCCGGCAATCGCCCGCTGTTTTCTCCAAGGTATTTTAATGTAAGGCTTCCACCCATGCTAATGCCCACCAGTACAATTGAATCATATTGCTTTTGACTAAGGGCATGATCAATTACTTCTTTGAAGTCTTCGGTGGCTCCATGATGATAGAATCGCGGCAACCTGTTCATCTCTCCGCTACAGCTTCGGCAGTTCCACGCCAACGCGTCCCAACCATGCTCAAAGAAATATTTTGCCATGCCTTTGCTGTAGTGCCGGTCGCTGCTTCCTTCAAGGCCATGCGAGATGATGACTAATTTTTTAGAGTTATTCCGAAGCCAGTCGAGATCAACGAAATCGCCATCGGCCAGCTCAAATCTTTCACGTTGATACGAAACGCCTTTTATTTTTCGAAACGCACTCGGGATCATCGTTTCCAGATGACCATTAAAAAGATAGAATGGAGCTTTGTAACTGGAATGAGATACCAATGGCATGATAGAACTATAATACGTCTGAGTACTCCTTCACTTTGTCAAAAACCGATCTTGCAAACGGACAAAGTGGAACGATTTTAATTTTATTCTTCCTCGCGTATTCGACTGCTGCTGCCACTAATTGTTTGCCAGCATTCTTTCCCTTTAATACCTCGGATACATCGGTGTGACTTATAATAATCCGATCGTTTCCGGCTTTTGAAAATTCCATAAATGCCACACGTTTTCCTTCTTGTTCTATGAAGAAGGATCCTCTGGTGTCGGATTGCTCAAGTTGAATTTCCATATGGATGGTTTAAAAATGACGTTCGCATTAGCGTTTTTCACTAACGCACGAATTACAATATTAGCAACAAGTAAAATATAAACCGAGTTCAAAGTCTGCGAGTATTCGATCTGTGGAATCTGTGGGAAATGCACTGCAACTAGCCCTGCTGATTTTTATAAAGATAACTCAGTACCGTCATAACAATAAAAAGTACAATGACCAGTAGTAACGCGAGTCGCAGGGTTTGCCAATTGGCAAGAAAGCCAATAATAGGAGGGCCAAAAAGAAATCCGGAATAGCCTACTGTTGTTACCATCGCGAGCCCAACGCCAGGAGGAAGATCTTTTGTGTGGCCAGCAATACTGTATGCAATGGGAACAACAGCGGAAAGACCTAGTCCGACTACGAAAAGACCTGCGATTACGGCAAAAGGATGAATGAAAATAACGCCAATGCTTAATCCGATAGTTGCCACAATGCCACAACCAATCATTAATGACCTGTCCCCGAAACGTATTCGTGCGCCATCGCCAAAAACTCTTCCAATGGTCATTGCCAATGCGAACGCTGATAGCCCCAATGGCGCG
>JANYDR010000106.1 GCA_025363495.1 Cyclobacteriaceae bacterium
GAGTGAGACAGGAAGGTCAGCAATGGGGCTCCGAACATGCGCCGGAGATTGATCCCTTCATTGCAACAAAGCTTTCAGTCATAAAAGGAGCTTCCAGCATACGATATGGATCAGATGCGATCGGCGGTGTTATTCTTGTAGAGCCGTCTTCATTACCCGATACGCCGGGCATTAGCGGTGAATTCAATACGGTAGCCGCCAGTAATAACGGAATGGGAGTAGTTTCCGGGATTGTACAGGGAGCTTTTGATAAAAAACTGACTGGATTGAGCTGGAGAGTTCAGGGAACTTACCGACGAGCTGGAAATTCGAAAACTCCGAATTATTACATGGAGAATACCGGCTTTGAAGAAGCAAATTTCTCTACCGCACTTTCCTATAAAAAGAGAAACTATGGTGGGGAGATTTATTTCAGTGAGTTTAATACCAGGCTTGGGATTTTTTCAGGCACTCATGCGGAAACGGTAAATGATATTGAAGCCGCAATAAATAGACCTGAACCAATCACGCCTTCCTATTTCAGTTATACAATTGATCGTCCCTATCAACAGGTGAAACATGATCTCTTCAAAGCAAGTGCTTTTCTCATTTTTGATAATCAAACTCGTCTGGATGTAGTTTTTGCGAGACAGCAAAATGAAAGATCGGAGTATGACTACGTGCCACTAAGTGGAAGGCTTAACCCTGAATTGTACTTGCGTCTTATCTCACACACGCTTGATATGATCTCTAAGCATAAAGCTATCAGAAATTATACTGGCAGTGTTGGTTTAAATGGCATCACGCAAGGCAACGTGCGTCAATTTGAAATGCTCATCCCTAATTTCCGAAACTATGGCGGAGGAGTATTTTATATCGGCAAATGGACGAGAGACCGATTGTCCCTGGAAGGTGGATTGCGATACGACTATCGTTGGCTCAGGGCCTATACTCTGGACAATAATACGGCGCAGGTCATCACACCTACCTGGAATTTCCAAAACTTCACTGAAACAATTGGCTCTCAGTACTACATCAAACCTAATCTGTCGTGGAATGTAAACGTCGGAACGGCCTGGCGCGCACCTACTGTCAATGAACTTTTGTCGCAGGGTGTACATCAGAGTGCGGTGGCGTACGAAATTGGAAATCCTAATCTGACCTCTGAAAGGGCTTATAATTTCAGCACTTCATTGCATTATACCGGAAGCCGGTGGCATGGGGAACTTGGCCTGTACAATAACATCATTGATGGCTATATCTTTCTCAAACCGGATTTGCAATTCATTCACACAGTGCGAGGTTCATATCCTACTTTTACCTACACACAAGTAAATGCGAGGTTCCGGGGAGTAGACTTGTCAGCTACTTACAAGCTGACAGATTCACTGAGCTTCACTACAAAAACGTCTTTACTTTTTGCGTGGAACAATACGATCAGTGATTATTTGCAATTGATCCCGGCCAACCGGTTTGAAAATTCACTTCGTTATGGTTTGGGGGATCATGGATTCTTACAGCAACTTTATATAGGCGCGACGGGAATATATATAGACCACCAAAACCGGGTGCCTGCGAACAGTGATTATCTCGTGCCACCGCCTGCTTATTTTCTGCTTCATGCCAATGTTGATTTCTCGATTCCGCTCGGCGGGCAATTGATGAGTATTAGTCTAACAGCAAATAATTTATTGAATACGGCCTACCGCGATTACATGGACAGGTTCCGATACTTTACTGATGAGCCTGGAAGAAATTTTACAATACGGGTTCGGATACCTTTTGGTAACACTAACAACAAAATTTAACAATCAAATTTTAAATTAAAAATTTATGAATTTTAAAAAAACACCGTTAACACTATTTGGAAGCGTATTCATTATGCTTTCCTGTAACAAAGATGAGCAAGTTGTTGCTCCTACAATTTCCAATGAAGCATTGACCACTGCGCAGTTGCAGCTTGTCAATACCGCTGATCCATCGGATAAGCCAACGGCGCAATGGGAGCAGCTTTTGGATAAAAATGGAAATCCATTACCGGTTGATGTTAGTCAGGCTAATATTACTCTAAAGGTGAACGCTACCTATACAGCAAAAATCATACTGCTTGATAAAACACAAAATCCAGCGACCGTGATTTCGGATGAAATCAAAGCAAGGGGGACGTATCATTTGTTCTTTTACCAGCCACTGCCAACAAGTCAACCACTTGTAATTCCAAATAACTATCCGGCGAATGTGAATGATATTTATCCGCTGCCTATTCCCACGCCCATTCCAACAGGGGGTCCTCTTAATTTATTGGTTACGATAACCGATCATGACAGCAATCCGCAGCAATATCCCATAGGGCTTGAAAGTAATTTCGTTACCGGTGCTGCAGGAACTGGCTGGTTAAGGGTTGTATTGCGTCATCAACCCAATACTAAGAATGGAACTTTTGCGCCGGGCTCAACTGATCTTGATGTTGGTTTTAGTGTGAGCATTAAGTAGCGATGATTAGATTTTCTAAATCTTAAAATTGAATTTAATATGAAAAAATATAAAGCAATATTCAGTGTATTTTTTTTCTTAACGACTATCACCTCATTAGCTCAATGGAAAGCAAAAAATTTTATTGGTTTTACATCTGGACTGTCATCACCAGTTGGTGATTTTTCTAAAGCCGACCCCGGAGCTTTTAATAATTGGAATAACTCCACAGGATTTGCAAAAACAGGATTTTCGGTTGGAGTGGAGGGAGCTTATTACTTTCTACCAAAGATTGGACTTGGCGGATCGATCTATTATTCAGAGCATGGTGGGTTTAGTAAAAACGATGCCGCAAAACTTGGCGATAGTTACACGGATGCTTTTGGTGTGGACCAATCTACTGTATCTACCACGGGAAGTTATCGCTCACTGAACGTTATGGTCGGACCTTACTTCTCTTTTCCATTAAAAAAATTCACAATTGATATGCGCGTAATGGGTGGTCTTTTAAAAAGCATCTCAACGCCTGTTATGACAGTAGAACTGGAGGACCAGACCGAAGCGACATTTAAACAATTAAGCTCACCCGCTTCAGCATTTGGCTGGCAAGTGGGAGCGGGGTTTCGTTATGCGCTGACCGACAAACTCGGCCTTACTTTCCGGTCAGACTATTTCAGTTCAAATGGCGTGAGTGTTGAAAATCAAAATCGTGCTAACACGGCAGGACGGTTAGTTACGAGGCAGCCGATGGCGTGGGTGAATAGCTCGGTAGGGATTTCATTTTCGTGGTAGCAGCGCTTTCGCGATAAAGGTCAAATAGATTTCCCACGGATTCCATCTAACAAAATAACTCCCGCTGCAGTCAAGGCTCCATCCGGCGGCAGTTAACCGCAAAGACCCCGAAGGAATGCACGCAAAGTTCACGAAGAATGCCGAAGGCATTAACTTAGCGGCCTAGCCTTGCGAATTAAGAGCGCAAAGAATGCCTTCGGCATTAGCTCCGCGGCCTTTGCGTGCATTCCTTCCCGCGCTTTGCGGTTAACTGTATTGGGTAGAACGGTGACAATGTATTTAAGTTGGCAAGATTGTTTTACCCAACAGGGTCTTGGAATCTGTGGGAAATGTATCCAATCGGAATAACAACTCACCTCAACGATTAACTAATACTGCTTTCCTAAAAAGCATATAATTCTGCTTCTTAGTTCCCCAATGATATCCAATTGAAAATGGAAGATCAATTTTTGATGGAGAAGCTTTATACGCAGAATCAAGATCTTTCTGGAAGCGTGTCTCCCCAAACTCTTTAACCGGCATCGCATATTCTCCATAGAACTGAATATTCCAATCGAGACGTTTCTTCATATCTTTATAAGGCACACCTGTATCATCCTGAAATATTGCCATAGAATTCTCCAATACTATCTTTTTCATTTCAGTGAATGGCGCACGGTGCAACAAATACGATGCGGACTTCATGAAGGTATTGTACGGACCTTTGCGCGCAATAAATTTTGCGAACTCAGGCCGTTCTTTTAATCCATCATTTGAGGCATCGACGTTTAAATAAGAGAGCTGTTTGATCTGATGAGTTTCAAGGTTACGGAACACAAGTCGTACGCCAGGAGTTTTGTGCAAGTAAAGCTGACTACTGGGAATGATTACCTCACTTCCGGTTGGGTCAACATAGAAAAAATGTTGTTCCAGCAATTCATGCCCCGTTCTTTCAATAAAAAAATAAAGAGGAGGTAATACTCCTTTTACATTTTTAATGTCGGTCTTCATTTTGCTGGTAATGAAGTAACTCTTATTAAAGACATCCCGCATGGAATGAGCTAGGCTATCTAAAAAACGATCGCGGGAATTGGCGTCGAGAGAATCTAATTTCGGTGTTGCCTGGATGGGTTCAAGGGCGGCGAAAATATATTCTTTGGCGGTGGGATATAAATAGAATACGTGGAGAAAATCCGGTCCAGAAAAAGGATAAAAGACCTTTAATGAATCGTTGAGCTTGGCAGCCAGATTTTCTCCCTGCCACGCTTTCATTTTGCTAAACCGCTCAACATCGACCCGATGCCAGTTAGAGTCGGTGGCATTTTTAAATTGTTTCCAATAATTTT
>JANYDR010000112.1 GCA_025363495.1 Cyclobacteriaceae bacterium
CAATAGCCTTTCGCACGCCAACTTCCCTTGCACGTTTTTCTGAACGGGCCGTACTAAGGTTTATAAAGTTGATGCATGCAAGCAGAAGCACAAAACACCCAACGATACCAAATAACCAAACAAATACTATGCGTCCCGTTGCTGGCTTCCCGTTTTCAAATTCAGAGTAAAGATGCCATTTGCTCATCGGGATGATTTGCACCAGAGGTTTTGAGTTCTCAATAATCTTGAAAAGACCCGACGGCGCATTTTTCCGAAATAAGTCATTGATGCCGGCATTAACTGTTTCGAAATCTACTCCTTCATTCAGTTCAACATACGCTTTAAAATTCTTGTTATGCCAGGCATTCTGATTCTCCCGTATCCACCACCGGTTCGATAGCTCAATTAAAGACCATGGCGCAAAGAATTGAGCGCTGGCGAACTCATTATTAGAAGGGATATCTTCGTAGACACCTGTTACGATAACTTCATCTATATGATTTAAGGAATTGATCCTAAAAGTTTTGCCAATAGATCCACTGTCGCCAAAAATGGACTTCGCAGTCGACTTTGAAAGAATGATTGAATGAGGGTCATTTAAACTTGCACTGCTTCCACTTAACATTTTCAACGAAAGCATTTCAATTACACCACCTTCTATAAACTGACCGTATCTGTTAAACTTCTCTTCACCAAATGTAAGCGTGTAGTTATTCAGCCACCAGGCACGCAAAACTCTTTTGAAATACTGTGGATATTTGTCTCTGAGCGTTGTTGTCACCGGGTACGGCGTAGCAGTTGAACCGATGATAACCGAGGTTTGAACATCTGTCTTACCACTCCAGATCTCACCGATACGATCATAGTTCCTGTGATATTTATTAAAAGACATCTCATCATAAATCCACAAACCAATCCACATGGCCACTGCCATTCCTATAGCTAATCCACCGATATTGATAAGAGAGTAGATTTTATTTTTCAACAAATTCCTCCACGCAATCTTGAGATAACTTTTGCACATGAGCTGGCTTTATTTCTGACTGTGATGTTCTTCCAGATGCTGCCGTAATAAATCCTTTCCGTAATCATTTCCATTAGGCGTTCGGACAATCGTGTGAATATGATTGCGTGTTGCCCCATCACCTTGCCCTCTTATTCCTATCGGACCCTGATGATCAAACTCTATTAATATCACCGGGCTATGTATCCGATAATAGAAGACAGCCTGGTCGTCGGTCTTACCTATCCAGGAGAACCAGGTGTTGTCTAAATGTTTTTCTACTTCCTCCATTTTTACTTTAGCATGCCCATCATCCATATTGGAAATATATCGATTGACCAGTTCTAGCAATTTTTGCTTTTGCTCTTTAGTCATAAGCTTTGCTGCCAGTCCCTGGAAGTCTATCGTTTTGTTGTCCGAAGAAGCTTGCGCCAGAATATTAGTCCGATCCTTTTCTTTAGATAAGATTGCCTGACTTTGTTGTTCGGCTGAAAGTGACTGCATGAACTTCAATCCGATGTTCTGCTCGTCCTGAAATATAACATTGCCTTTATATTTCCCGGATGTTGTAACAATCGGTTCTCCTCCCATAAAAACTGGCGTCATGATGACCTGGTCTTTCAGAATGAAATAGTTGATAACAAGGTGATGTCCGTCTATTTGAAATCCCCAGGGATCTGTCATAGACGGCGTACCCATGATTGAAAAGAAATAAAGTTGTTCGTCATATATTGGGTCATCATTATTTAATTCACTGAGCGTTTTATCAGTCTTCATAATATCCTTACTCAACTGCAATCCTTTTGCGCTTAATGCAGTTTGCATGAGAATGAATCCCAATGCCTTTTGGTCTTTTGACATTTCTTTTAAGCTGATACCCTTTCGCGTGTACAAGCCATTGTCAACATTGCTCCATCTTTGCCATTCTTCGTCTAGAATCAGAAATTTTGTTTTCGTCAATTGCTGGCGTGTAAGGGATTGCAAAAAATCCTCCGCTGCTTTTTTAATCGGCTTCGTGGTAACCCCTGTAGCCTTAATAGGAAACAATCCTTTTTCCAGACCCTGAGATGTGACGATTCCTTTATAAGGTTTGCTCACGTTTTCGCTGTCGAGTATGGCAAATCTCTTCTTCAATTCACTCAGGTTCGGTTGAGCTTCTACCAGGTGAACAAGGCCCATCACAGCTGTGATGATGAGTGATGCATGTTTAATTATTCTCATATAAGGTAGCCAGGACAGGCATTCGTAAAAAACTTCACTCATGAAAACACTTTAAGGTAGGTAATCTTTTCCTCACCGATTAATGTAGTTGCTCTAAAAATGAATTAATAAATGATTGTCGGGATTATCTGGATATTTTCAAATCAGCAAAGTACCCTTCAGTTCCAATATCTACGAAGAGTCCAATTGCACCCGATAGATCCGGACCTAGTTTCAGGTCATTGACTATTAAAGAAGGCTCCTTGTTATCGTTCAGATAAAGTTTCGCCTGAACCTCGTTAACGATGATTTTCATTTTGATCCATTCGTTCAAGCCTATATCGGCATGCGATTCATATTTCTCTGGTGACTCCTTCCTCAGCCTGTTAAACTTATAATCCGGATACGAGAAATATTGAATTGAATGATTCCTTCTGACCTGATCATCGGCCCTGCCATTTGTCGGGCGAATATAAATGCATTCAAATCCTGAATTGCTGGCGTTGATCCGAAACGCCACGCCGATGAATCCTCTTGCATGAGGTGGAGCGCCGGGCGAAGCTTGCTTAAAACATTCACTTCGATGGTGCCGTTTTTGAAACCGATGCCCCTCAGTCTGACGAATGTTGGTTCATCGTCAGCCTTTACAGAAGTATCTTTAACAACCGCCACTGTCTGTTTCCCATCCAGATTTTGAACAGACCTCGCTACTCCAATAGCCTCGAGCTGATCGCTCTTTAATTCAATCGACTGTCCCGTGACATGACATGGAAGAAGTCCTGTCAAAGTCAACACGATTCCCATTACAGTTTTCATCATAAGCTATTAAAATAATTATAGCATTGATCGCTTCTAAATATTCCCATTAACCCATGCTGTAGTACAAACAGCTTCTTAAAATATAATCCGTATTCATTGATCGGTAGCACTATGTATGAAAGATTCATTCAATTACAGATTACCGATCACAGGCTGCCGATCACTGACCCCAGATTACTAACGACTATTTCCCTTCTTCTTTTTAGCAAACTGCTCGTCGACCATTGCTGCTTCGAACAACAGGGCCCGTACCTGATTCTCATCGATATCGTCCAGCTTTTTAAAATACATCATATAGACCTGTTTACGTCCTTCGGCCAACAACACTCCGTCTTCATTAGACATCAACTTTCCCTGATTAAAACCAAGCGACACTCCTTTTGCCTTTTGCTTTTCAGTACTTGCCAGGCGAAACTTCGCAGTATCGTCAGTGTTTGGTTCCCAAACCACAGATGGTGGCCAGATAAAACAGATCATCCTGTTCCTTGTATAGAACGGCATCACCATATCGTCATAGGATTTTTCAGTTGCCTGCGGAATGCACTCGGTAACAAGTGCACGTAGCCTTTTCACCAGCACTTGCTCGTTGCGCGGAAGAGTAGCGATCATTTGATCAATGTCAACTGCCTTTGTTGGTTTCGCCATAACATATCAAATTTAGTGAGCGATCATGGATATTTCGATTTGCTACTTGAAATCTTTACATGACACACCCATGGCAGATAACCTAAAAAGTTGAGGTGATCTCCCGCGAAATCCGCATAGAAGAGTTTTAAAAAACCGAACATAGCTATTAATCGACTACTTTACATCTGATTCTTACCGTTTCATTATTGCTTTCATCCTAAGATTTCTAAAAAATGAAAAAGTCTGCTATCATTCTATTGCACATAGGTTTTTGGGCTTGTTATTTCATGATGGTAGGAATCATAGTATTCGTTTACTATAAAAGCGGCGTTTATGCAAGCGACCGGAACTCACGCATAATAATTGCTCTGCAAAATATTTTACTTTTTGCATTTCTGCCTTCCATCATTTCATTCTATTCATTTTATTTCTTCTTGTTTCCTAAATACCTCCAGGAAAAAAAATATCTCCTCTCCCTGTTTTTTGGAGTACTAATTTCTGTGGGAGCTGCCGTGATGGTGTATATCCTACATCGTTATTTAATAGAGTCTGGTCGCGTTATTGACATGGATGAAGCTGGAAAGAACGGGAGATCTACCGCTCTGGAGATAATCGTGGCGCTCGCTGGCATCGGCACTGCGGTCGCACTTTATCCGGTGCTAAAAAAATAAAACGAAGGAGTCGCCATGGGTCTTGTCGGCTCACGAGTGCTGGAAGCCGGCACCATCTTCGCAGGCGTCGCATTCCTATTATCGGTCGTGACGTTGAGACAAGCAGGAGCTGGTGCAGATGCGTTGATCATTGGCCGCACGCAGGTTATCATGTATGACCGGATGTTCCTCATTGGACAAAGCTTCATGCCGGCCGTGAACGACTTATTGCTGGGCTTTCTATTATATCAATCTCGACTTGTTCCCCGGGGCCTTTCTCTCATCGGGCTCATAGGTGGAATGTTGCTAATCACTGGCGACGTCGCGGTGTTATTTGGTCTCATCGGACAACATGCAGCCTCGACATCGCTGTTTGCAATTCCGGTCGCACTGTTTGAGTTCTCGCTGGGAATCTGGTTGGTGATTAAAGGGCTTAGACTGCCGGTTGTCAGTTACTAAATAGGTTGGTTGCATCGTTTTTCATTTACTGGCTACGGGAATCTTTTTTTTGGATATGCGGGCACGCGCTTATGTCCGTTGCTGATGAAAGCACTAGACACTCTTCTATTTTTTAGCTCTCCTTGCATACAAAGTTCCGTGACATATTACTATATTACTATATTACTATATTACTATTTGATCACTTTAAAAGGAAGCGTTTCGCTCAGATCAAGAGGTTTGGTCATTTGTTTGTGATTTCAATAATTGTGCATCGTAAATTGTCGGGCGAAAACGCCATGATTAAATCAGCAAAGTTTGTATTCTTCCTGACCTCGGTCGTCGCTCTCGCAACAGCCTGGGTTGTTCCAGGGCCGGGTATCACCCTGCTTGAGATTGCTCGGAAATTCGATCATTACTTCCGTAGGAGGCCCCAGGAGAAAGTCTATTTGCAACTTGATAAACCTCTCTACGCTGCCGGCGAAGACTTGTGGTTCAGTACTTATCTCGTAAATGCTTCCGATCATGCGCTGGACTCTACGAGTAAAGTCGTCTACGTGGAGTTGTTCAATGCCTCTAAAAAACTCATCCAACGGAGGGCTTTGTATTCACCCAATGGAACATCACATGGAGATTTCCATCTTGCCGATTCCCTTTCATCCGGTACTTATGTCCTTCGGGCGTATACGAACAACATGAGAAATACGGAAGAAGATTTCTTCTTTTTGAAAGAGGTCACTGTCCTTCATGTCACCGAAAAGTTAGCTTCCGATGACAATCGTCAGAATAAGTCGGCACCGACAGATGCCGTTGAAAGCATCGGGTTCTTTCCTGAAAGTGGAAACCTCCTGACATCTGTTGAGAACAGGGTAGCGTTCAAGTCGACCACCGGAAATAGACGAGGCACCGTGGCTGAAGGTGAGATCGTTGATGAGGCAGGCAAAACCATCGTTACTTTCAAAAGTGAATATGATGGCATGGGAGTCTTTAAAATCGTCCCCGAGGCAAATAATCAATACTATGCCAGGGTCAAAGGTGTCAATCGCGTTTTCGCTCTCCCAGGCGCCATCGAAAACGGTTATATACTTCGACTCGTCGAGACAGAAGCTTTTATCAGAGTACTTGTTCGCAGCAACCTGGACCCAGCCGCTTTGCCGAAAGAGATTTCAATTGTTGCACAGACACGGGGCAAGATTTATTTCGCGGCGCAGGGCAAGCCGGTTCGCTCTGAATTGCTGACCAATATTCCAAAGAATAAGCTGCCCTCTGGCGTCACACAGATCACCGTATTTGATGAAACGGGAGTGACTCTATGTGAGCGACTGGTCTTCGTCAACCACCAGGATATCTTGAACTTTTCCTACAAAGCAAACAAGGACCACTATACCACCAGAGACAAAGTTGATTTGACGATCGAAGTCAGGGACAACGACGGAATGCCGGTGCACGGCAATTTTTCAATGTCTGTTTATGATGAATTAAAAATCCATGACCCGGAGAAATATCCGATGTCTATCGCTAACAACCTCCTGTTGACGTCCGATCTCAAAGGACGCATCGACGAGCCGGCCTACTATCTAAAAGATACTTTGCCTGCGACGAAGCGGCATGTTGACCTTCTGATGATGACGCATGGATGGCGAAGATTTGTTTGGAAATCGGTGCTGGGTGATTCGCTGGGGCCGCTTCCATTTGCTCCTGAGCGAGGAATCCGAATTAGTGGTACGGTGCTGCAGACTTCAAGAAAACCCGCCGTCAACAGCAAAATTAAAATAGCTACGTCAGCAGGAGACGTGATGGTTCTCACCACCAATAAGAAGGGCAGGTTTTATGACGACCAACTTTTGTACTACGATTCCACGCAGCTCATTATTGAAACCGACGATTCGAAAGGCAGAAAAAGAGAGCTGGGTTTTATTCTGGATCCATTCAACACTACGATGGGCCTTGAGTTCGGACCTAAAGCTTTTGAGATGATCGAGGCCGATGCGTTTCTTACCCAAACGAGCAACAGAAGTAGTTTGATCAGAAATAATGGGTCAAAAGATCAACCGATAATGCTGGAAGCGGTATCGATAAAAGCGACTAAACTTGAGGAAGACCTGACTCCCATTAAACTTTACACTAAAGCGGACGCAACCCTAAATATGAAAGACATCCCTTATCTCCCCGCGTCGATATTACAAGCCCTTCAGGGAAGGGTGGCTGGCGTTGTAATAACAGGAGGCCCCGGTGAGGAAACAGTTACGATCCGGGGCAGCGGGAGCGTTAATTCGGGAACCGATTCAGCGCCTCTTTTCTTGCTGGATGGCATGCCTGTCGACATAGGCATCGTCAAAGTGGTCCCGGTAACAGACGTTGCGTCCATTGACATTTTAAAGGGGCCTAGTACTTCAATATATGGTTCGCGTGGCAGTGGCGGTGTCATTGCCATCAACACAAAACGTGGTAATAATTCTGATCTGCCGCCGGTCTACGGCATCCATCACATAATGTATCCAGGATTTTATAAGTCACGTGAGTTTTATTCTCCCGCGTACAATACTCCAAACAGCAATGCCGACTTCCCGGACATTAGAAACACTTTATACTGGAATCCTTCCATTACAACAGATGTATCAGGTGTAGCGCACGTTTCGTTTTATACTTCCGACGTGCATGCTGATTACAGGATCGTTGTCGAAGGAATTTCATCTGACGGAGTCCCCGGCACTGGATATTTTAAGATCGCTGTACATTAAAAGAACTTTTCTATGCGACCAATTATATTTTCCGTCAGGAAAAGAATATTCAAAAAATGAGGTGAATCCCTGAAGCTCGTGAAAAAAGACAGCTCAGTACTCATGACTGAGAGAGGTGCCACCAACAAGTCTGAATGATCGAAATAGATCACTCACCATTATTTTAAATAAGGCTTCTTTTAATACGGGTGTAACGGTCAGCCAGTGTAACTGTTCAGGCATGTTGCAATTCTATTTTCTTTGAGAATTCACGGATAGCAGCATCTCCATAAAACCTGGTGATTTCTGCTCTTTCCTCAGCATTTCCTCGGTCAAAAACACGTTGAATGACGGCCCTGCGTTGCCGATTCCAATTGATCTTATTTATGTTGGTATCCCAAAATAATCCTGGCCTCAACTTCAAAAAATCAGGACGTGCATTTGCACTCCGTCTAAGCTTCTCTCCTTTTATTTCATAAAATATCTGAAGGATCATGAAGAAACCTTCCGTCAAACCTAAAGCGTGCTCGATCTTTAAAGCCAGCGATGTGTTCATGCCTCTTTTTCCCTTGGTAATCGCATTTAATGTTTGAGGATATTCATTGAGCGAAATCGCAAATGGTCCCTTTGAGATCTTTCTCTCTTTCAGTTTCCGATCCAAAACAAACCCCGGGTGGAGTCTCTTCTATAAGGATAATTCATCGCTCATGCCACAGATATAAACAAAATAATATAAGCAAAATTGCTTATAACCTTAAAATATAGCAAATTACCATTAAATTGGGCGTTACAATTGACCACTGGTGAATCTCAGTCCAAGGCACTATTTTATTTAGCCCCGTCCCAATCCAAAGAACATGAAAAGTCTCTCCTACATAGTTATCGGTCTCGTGCTGATTGCTTCAGCTTGCGGCAAAAAAGATGGTGCTCTCACCGAAGCCGAGCTTATCGAAAAAGCAAAAGGTATTCACGAACGTGTAATCACATTAGATACACACGATGACATCAGTCCATCCAACTTTACTACAGAGACGAACTATACCCAGCGCCTCACATCGCAGGTAAATCTCCCTAAGATGATCGAAGGCGGACTGGATGTGGCATGGTTTATAGTTTACGTTGGACAAGGCGAGCTGACACCGGCAGGATTTGATAAGGCATATAAAGAAGCCGACGAAAAATTCCAGGCAATACATCGTCTGTGTGAACAAATCGCTCCGGACAAAATAGAGCTGGCACTTACATCTGAAGATGTAAGAAGAATCGCAGCCTCCGGTAAGAAGGTTGCCATGATTGGCGTGGAGAATGGTTACCCGATCGGAAATGACATTTCACACGTAAAAGAATTTTACGACAAGGGGGCACGATATATGTCACTTGCTCATAATGGTCACAGTCAGTTAAGTGACTCGAACACAGGCGAGCGTGACAGCGTGTGGCTTCATCATGGCCTTAGTGACCTGGGACGAGAAGCAATAAAGGAAATGAATAAGTGGGGTATCATGGTTGACTTGTCGCACCCTTCCAAAGAAGCAAATATGGAAATGATGCGCTTGTCGAAAGCACCGGTAATCGCCTCTCACTCTTCTGCCCGGGCATTGAATGATGTAAGTCGTAACCTTGATGATGAACAGTTGATGATGATAAAAGAGAATGGCGGAGTCGTTCAGACAGTTGCATTCAAAAGTTATGTAAACACTAAGAAAAATAATGCCAATGCTGATTCTGCCAAAGTGATTCTTGCTGAAGTAGCCAAGGCAGAGGGCTTTGAACTATTGGAATTTCCGGCCATCATGAAAATGGCGGATAGCACACGCGAAGCATATATTAAAAAATACATGGCGATCAATGAGAAGGCGAAGCCAAGAATAGAGAAAGAGGTAAACCCGATCGCACCACCGGTAAACGTTGCTGACTTCGTTGATCATATCGATTACCTTGTTAAGAAAATTGGATTGGAGCATGTTGGCATCAGCTCTGATTTTGATGGTGGTGGTGGCGTATACGGCTGGAGCGATGCTTCAGAAACATTCAATGTTACACTGGAGCTTGTGCGCAGAGGATATACGGAAGAGCAAATCGGAAATTTATGGAGCGGTAATTTGCTTCGCGTGTTGGATAAAGTTCAGGAGGTTGCCAAACAAATTCAGGCGGAAGAAAAGAAAAGTTTGTAATCAGTATTCAATGATCGGTGGTTCGCATGTGTGAAGGATTCTACCTTCAATTGCACCGCTACCAATCACTGATTGCTGATTACCGATACAACAAGGCGCGCTCCTGATTCTCATCGATATCATTTCAGCTTTTAGGTCCAGCC
>JANYDR010000113.1 GCA_025363495.1 Cyclobacteriaceae bacterium
CAAAACCAGGAACAAGGGAGCTGCGTTTGAATTATTTTGCGAAGCCTATCAGCTTCAACCTTCGGAAGTTCTTTTCTTTTTTGATGACGTACTCGACCTTGAAGTTGCACGACTCTGTGGCGCGCGTATCATGATTGGGAGAACGAGTAATGTGATGTTAAGACAGGTTGTGAAGAATTCCGGATATGCCGATTATATAACAAAAAACGATGGACGTTATCACGGAGTGCGTGAGGGAGCTGAGTTAAGCATTGGTTTACTTGGTCAGTTTGAAGAGGTTGTGAATAATCGAATGGTATTCTCGGAAAATTATCAGGATTATTTAGCAGATCGCAAGATGGTCGAGATCGTACATACAGAAGCTAAGTAAATTATTACTTTATAATCTCAATCACTCGTCTTGCAGCGGCATCATGGCCGTCATATTTAACAGTTCCATTGCATTTCACTTTGCTGCAATGTGATGAATTATGATCGCTGGTCAGAGTAGACTCAATAACATCTTCGTCATTGGCCCGCCACTGAATCGAATTAGTTCTGACAGTTTCGCCTTTCGGCGCCCCGTCACGTGGGAAAAGTCTTAAAACGGTAGTGTTATTGTCACCTGTTACAATTAAAAATCGGCTAATGCCTGAGGTATTAATCACCGGAGTCCTTACTCCATTTTCAATGTCGAACAGCTTTACTTCATCATGATTGTAATATCCTACAGTCGTAGGATCAAGGAGGTTATTGCCGCTTTTGTCTTTTACCAGAACATCAACTCCGATATCCTTCATGGTAGAAAAATTCTCTTTCGAACAAGAGATCATAAAAATGATTATCGCAATAATGCCGGCGGTTCGCAGAGTTGTTCTCATGGTAGTAATGTTTTGGGATAGAATTCCTTTACTAACCTACAACAATTTCGATGGAATGCCTATGGAGATTTTCACATAAGGGGGGCTTTGACCTTAAATTATGGAAAATGTAATGCAAAAAGAAGGGCATTAGAATAGTACAATCACATTTCCGTGATCATAACGGAGCTATCATGTCTACTCATCGGTACTACCTTCGAATGTGCTAATTCTGAATAAATAGCTGCACTCGGCCTAGCTATCCGTTCCTTCGTAATAAAATCACATTCATAAAGTCCGAACTTCTTATCGGGACCCAAATGCCATTCAAAATTATCCCATGTACTCCACCAGTAATAACCACGAACGTCAATCCCATCCTGAATAGCCTGATGAACAATTTTAGCATACTCGATAATCGCTTCTTGCCTTAACAGATCACTCTCATCGCAAACTCCATTCTCGGTAATGACAATTGGCTTCTTATATTTCTTCCAATAACGATCAAGGCATTTTCTTAGTCCTTCGGGATGATATTCCCAGATGTCATCATGGGGCATATCATAGTGCTTTATTTTTTCAGGTGTGTCGAGCCAGGTGATGGGCATTGGATCATGCGACACGCGGGCGTAATAACTCATTCCGAAAAAATCTGCCTTCGTAAAGAAACCAGGAACATAATCCATGAACCACCAGTCGGAGAGCCGGGCAGGAAAATGACCCAACACTGTTTCAGAATCAAATACAACTGCGTTATGGGATATACCAACCGGGTGACTTGGATAAGCTGTCTTAATGATATCAAACATCTTGTCGTGGGCAGTCCCCATATTCCGCAAAACGGTCAATGCTTTTAACGGATTAGTTTTGAAGGGTGGAAAAAATCCGGTTATCCAGCCGTAGCTTATATAAACATTTGGCTCATTGAAAGTATTCCATTGACTTACATATTCGCCAAAAGTCTCCACTACTTTTTTTCCGAAATCCAGCCAGAGATCGATGTTACTTTTTTTTTCCCAACTATCAAGCTTTGCAAACCAGGTTGGATTGGTAAAGTGATGGATCACCATCATGATCTTTACCCCGCGTTTGTTAAGATCTTCCAAAAAAGTTTTGTACTCATTAACTGTTTCTAGATGAAGGGCTTGTCTTGGACCTCGTTGTAGCTTACTCCATGATAATCCCATTCTATAACCAGGAGCGAGTAATGAAATTATCTTTGCGTCTTCTTCAAAGCGGAGCTCATGATCAGTGGTTCGTTCAAATATCTGGCCATCGCGGGCTTTGAATCCTTGCCAATCATGCTCGAAAGCTGTTTCGATTTGCGCAGCAGCGGTGCTGGTTCCAAAAATAAAATCAGGAGGAAATGTAAGCACCATGATTAGTCATGACCGCCACCGGAAAGTGGTCGCTTATTCTGTGCCGTTCTTAATGGCTCTTTATTTGCTAATAATGATTGCTCAGCTTCCCAGGCTTTCCAATGACGTTGAAGCTCTTTGAGGTCTTCATCAATACAGGGGTAGTACTGGGTCTTGGGAACAGGCGGGAAATTTCCGGCCATTAGATGATAGGTTCCTAGTCCGCCCGTCCATTCAAAGTGCGCAGGATCAAAAGGTCTTCTCCAGCGGCCACCCCAGCGAAGTCCTAGTTTTTCTCCTGCTGTTCCGATTTTTCTCCAGAGTGAAATGTTATTCCATTGAATGACTGAGTCAATAACGGGCACTATATCAACAGCAAGTCCATACTGATGTTTTGATCCACCGGCAGAGGCACGCGTGTATCTGCGTCCCATAGTTTTATATTCGTTTTGCTTTGCTCTTGTCCGATACGTTTCAACAATTGCAATTTCGATTCCTTTTGAACGACATACGCGAATGAGTTCAATTACTTTATCACGGAAGTAGGGATGAAGTGATTTTAAATCTGCGATCATTGGAATACTGCCGCGATCTTTTCCAAAGGAATAATTCTCTACAAGGTCCCAGCGCTTCCACGCATCAGCAGTATCATCTACAGTCTCCCAATTACGAAAGGGAAATGGTTGAGAGAAGTGTTGGAATAAATCGATTCTGTTTTCGGTTTCAACAGGAGCAAAAGGAACCACCGCGCTTTGGGCGATAGAAGCAGAGAAACCAAACGAACAAACGATTG
>JANYDR010000157.1 GCA_025363495.1 Cyclobacteriaceae bacterium
TGTACCATTTATCGGAAGAAAGTCTTGTTTCATTTCTGGTATCGTTTGAAAGCTCAAAATTAATCTATTCGCAGGTTTGTTTTATTATCTGCTAGCATTTCTCTAATCTTGGCAAAATTTTCGAAAATGGACGTAAAAGCTATTGATAAAGCCCTCCAGGAGATCATCAAAAGCCGCCTGGAATTGTTAAAACTGGATTACAGCAATCCTAAATACGACGATCTGGAAGAGAAGCTTCACGATTTGGAAGACGCTTTTCAGGAAGCCTACGGAGATGAGCTGGAAGCTGCAATTCAGGACGTACATGATGAATATTGTCCTGATACGGATGTTCTGGTGCCGGTGGCTTATATCGCAAAGGCTTATGCTGTTAATAATAAGAATGAATACTCGGTTGCTCCTACGGAAGGAGTATTCGTTGAAATGGATGATTATCCTAACAAAGAAACCAAGCTCGTGATTGTTCCTAATCCAGTAAGGATTATATTAAATATCGGTACAGAGAAGCAACAGGTAGTTTGGACGGCGGAATAGGGATTAGGCATTGGGCATTAGGCATTAGGTTACTAGATATTAAGACTTCCCTATTTGTTTAGATAGATATATTTTTGGATTACAAGTCTGGTCGAGTACGGCGATGCATTCCTAATGCCCAATGCCTAATACCTAATTCCCAAAACCCAACTTCCTTCTCGTCCTCCCAATTACATCCCTTGCAATCACTCTTGCTCTCTCTTCTCCATCTTCTAATATTTTCTCCAGCTCATTTGTATTAGCCATCAGGTATTGAAATGTTTCACGTTCCTTTTTGTATGTGTCTGTTAAGAGATTAAGAAGTTCCTGCTT
Organism: Cyclobacteriaceae bacterium; assembly: GCA_025363495.1. Lineage (GTDB taxonomy): Bacteria > Bacteroidota > Bacteroidia > Cytophagales > Cyclobacteriaceae > ELB16-189. The sequence goes on from JANYDR010000157.1 coordinate 847, forward strand.
GGCATGGCCATAGCCAAAGTTCCCGGCTAAATACTTTTTACGAAGCTCTTCAGTTTGTGAGGGGGTGGCGACAATCTTATAGATTGCAAATACATTATCGTTATCTGGGTTTTTAGGTGACTCCATGGGCGTGCTGTCAGTTATAATAGACATGACTTGCTTTTTGAGTTCTTTTTCACCTAGGAAAATGTTGATAATATTATTATACGACTTGCTCATTTTCTGGCCGTCGGTGCCGGGAATGGTCATCACCTGTTCTTCAATCTGTACCTCCGGAATTACAAAAGTTTCACCGTATTTGTTATTGAAAGAGGAAGCGATGTCCCGCGTTATCTCAACATGCTGCCGTTGATCTTTTCCGACGGGAACAATATTGGCATCGTACAACAGGATATCGGATGCCATGAGAACAGGATACATGAAAACTCCCGCGTTCACATCTGCCAGCCGGTCTGATTTATCCTTAAAAGAAGTTGCATTCGACAACATTGGGAAAGGTGTACTGCAGCTGAGGTACCATGTCAATTCACATACTTCCGGTATGCGACTTTGACGGTACAGAAGGTTCTTTTTAGTGTCGAAGCCAAAGGCAATCCAGGCGGCTGCAACGGCCAGCGTATTGTGCTTTCTGGTTTCTCCGTCTTTTATGGTAGTAAGCGAATGGAGGTCGGCAATGAAAAACAACGAATCATTTCCGGTTTTATGGGAAAGCTTAATTGCAGGGATTATAGCCCCTAATAGATTGCCCAAATGAGGAAGACCGCTGCTTTGTATACCTGTAAGAATTCTTGCCATAATGGTGCAAAGAAAACAGGGATAAGTCAATTACCCCTATTTTTGTAATAATTTTGTTCCATGAAGAAGTTGATGATAGTGGCTTTGATGACCCTGGGTTTCCAGGGTTGGTCGCAGCAGGTGGAGTTGCTGATATTTCGCGAGAAATTATATGACTTTGGCGACGTAGACGAGCTAAAGACTAACGTGACCCATGATTTTGTCTTTACAAATAATAGTAGTCTGCCTATAAAGATTCTTTCTGTCGACGCATCCTGCGGTTGTACAACACCTGCGTGGTCGCAGGAACCAATAGCCCATGGAGCAACTGGTTTCATAAAGGCCAGCTTTGATCCAAGGGGAAGGCCCGGTTATTTTAACAAGACTCTTACCGTTAGGACTGATCTTGATGCCAATCCAATTGTCTTACAGATAAAGGGGCAAGTGACAACTCCATCAGCAGAGTTGCCCGGTGACTTTCCAATTGCCGAAGGAAGTCTTCATTTTAAAACCAAGTCTTTCAGCTTCGGAACGGTTTATATTAACCGCGCTCCTGTTCAAAAGCAGTATCCTGTAATTAATAAGGGTTTAACTGCAGTCAAGTTCATTTCAGTGGCAATGCCTTCATACATAAAAGTAGAAATGCCAGCAGTACTCGCACCTCAGGAAAGTGGCGTAATAAAAATTTCTTATGATGGGAGAAAGAAAAATCAGTTTGGGTTTGCTTCCGATAATATTCAAATCACTACGGACGATATGGGAGATGAAGTAAAATCTTTTTCCGTATTCGCTTCGCTTGAGGAATATTATGTAAGTCCGGTAGGTGCAGAGGTAGCGATGGTCCCTGTTTTGTCAATGAAACAGGAAAGCATCGATCTCGGAAGCTTTGGTCAGGGAAGAGTCATTAATACTTCCACTGTAGTTGTCAATAAAGGAAAAAGGGACCTGCAGATTAAAGCTTTGCAGGGAAACTGTGCGTGCATCACGGCAGAGACAAGTAAGAAAATTATTAAACCAGGCGACTCAACAACTCTGAAAATTTCATTTACGCCACAGAACAGGGGAGGCACTCAGCAAAAGGCGATAACAGTGTATTCAAATGATCCACGTAATCCAGTGCAGCGGCTTTTGATACAAGCGAGTATTAACGAGGAGTAGCAAAGTTACCGGATACAAGTTACAGGTTGCCAGGTCGCAGTGATTTACCTGGTTCGGTAACCATAAGGGAGTCCGCAAATCAAATAGTATACCCGATCTTGTTGGATAAAGAAGCTGACGAATAAGCAAACGAATCCATCCGGAGCCATTTTTAACGCAACGGCGCAAAGTTTCTTTGTCAATGTCAAATAAAAATTAAGGGTGCAAAGTCGCAGTTTAATTTGGACCTTGTGCTGCGTGCTTCGCACTGGAATTGGATGAAAGAAATTGTTAAGGATGCAAGTAAACCGAACTTCTGAACAAGAGCGAAGCTCGGAGGGAGACACTTCAATATACCATCGCCTTTGCGCTCTTATTTTTTTCAATGTAGATCCAAAACTAAAGACTCTGCGCCTTTGCGTTAAAATTCCGCCGGAGGTTTTAGAAAAATA
>JANYDR010000155.1 GCA_025363495.1 Cyclobacteriaceae bacterium
CTTACCAATTTCAGATTATCTACCAGTTGTGCAGCATTTTCTTTTGTGCCCTTAACCACAAATGAAAGCACCGCACCAAAACCATTTTTTAAATATTTCTTCGCCAGCTTATGATACGTACTTGAAGTCAGTCCTGGATAATTCACGGTCTCAACTTGAGGATGTTGTTCCAGCCATTGAGCCAAAGTCAAAGCATTATCTACTGAACGCTGCACTCTCAATGAAAGTGTTTCAAGTCCCTGGATCAATAAAAAAGAATTGAAAGGACTAATCGCTGGACCAAAGTCGCGAAGTCCCTCCACGCGTGCACGAATGATAAAGGCAATGTTTGGCAATCCCAATGGATTCTTTTCACCGAATATGTCCCAGAATTTTAAGCCATGGTATCCTTCGCTTGGCTCAGTGAACTGACTGAATTTACCATTCCCCCAATTATAATTTCCTCCGTCTACAATCACTCCTCCTATTGAAGTTCCATGACCGCCGATCCATTTTGTGGCAGATTCAACCACTACATTTGCCCCATGTTCTAATGGGCGGAACAAATATCCAGCTGCTCCAAATGTATTATCAACGATCAATGGAAGATCATGTTTCTTCGCCAGGGCTGCGATTGCTTCAAAATCCGGAATGTTAAATCCAGGATTACCGATGGTCTCCAGGTAAAGGGCTTTTGTTTTCTTATCGATCAGTTTCTCGAAAGCTTCAGCCTTGTCTCCTTCCGCGAAACGAACTTCGACACCAAGTCGTTTAAAAGCTACTTTAAATTGGTTGTATGTTCCGCCATATAAGAATGTAGTTGAGACAAAGTTGTCGCCCGTTTGTAAGATGTTATTAAGAGCAATGAATTGTGCTGCCTGACCGGAACCAACAGCTAGCGCTGCTACGCCTCCTTCGAGTGCTGCCACGCGTTTTTCAAATACATCAGTTGTTGGATTCATGATCCGGGTATAGATGTTTCCAAATTCTTTTAGAGCAAAGAGATTTGCGCCGTGCTCCGAGTTTTTGAACGCATACGAAGTTGTTTGATAAATAGGTACTGCGCGTGAACCTGTTGTTGGATCAATTTCCTGACCTGCATGAAGTTGAAGTGTTTCAAAACGTAATGTTGACATGATTGTAATTGTTTAAATAAAAATTTTGATTGAATAAAAATGAAGTCAATTCTACAGCGACGTATCCTGTCACTGCGTAAGAAGCTGTAATAGGCGGTTATGCCTGCTTAACAGCAACAGCAACAACATGCAAAATCTCCATTAAGAGACATGCAGCGTTGCATAGTGATGCCAATGGAATTGAGAAGGTCAGTGAGAGCAGCAATAGTCCCTGATAGGAACTTTCCGAGTAAGTTGGTTGACTGGTTTTTCATTGTTTTAACCGGTTTATAGTTCCCTAAGACCATCCTAGGGTAGGACTTAGCACCTTTCTTCGCGAATTCTCGGGAGGCGGTTGCTAGCGTTTCATAGAGCCTTATCTCTCCACGCTTCTTTATAAATCGATTAAGCTGAAGTGCTTTGTCGATCTGATATCACAAACGTATACCAGTTTGATAGAGTTTCCAAACAGAGAGTTAAAAATTTGTTAAAAAGTTTTTGCTACCAAATGTTAGTATAAGAAAATCGATTGATATCAGGCAGGAAGTTCAACCAGAAAGGTGGAGCCAATGTCCACGTTGCTTGTTACGTGAATAGTGCCATTAAGTCGTTCGACTGCTCTTTTCAAAATATATAAACCAAGTCCGGAACCCTGGGTCCGGTGAGTGCCTCGAAAAAACATATTGAATATGTTTTGCTGGTCGGCCTCCGCAATACCCTGGCCATTATCTTCCACTGCAATTTTAACCATTTGATCCTCCAAATAAATATTTACCCGAACGAAAGATACTTCCTGACTTCTTGAATACTTGACCGCATTTTCTATCAGATTCTGGAGAATGGTATTTATAATTGCCCACTCAGACTTAAACTGAAAATTCTGAATTTTCTTTTCGATGATCACAGAATCAAACTGAGGGAGATACCGGCATGACTCAAAGCACTCATCTACTAATTTCTCAAAGTCAATGATCTTTTTAAGTTTTTCAGTGTTTTTAATTTCGGTAAGATTTATGAGGCCCATCACAATATCATTCACACGCATAATCTGTGAATGATACATTGAAAATAACCGAAGTGAAGTTTCGTCAACTACATCCATCTTAACAATGCTATTCAGTCCAAGAAGAGATGAGATGGGTCCTTTTAGATCGTGCGAGATACGATAGAAAAAAGAATCCAATTCGGCATTTTTCCCTTCGATAATTTCGTTCTTCTCTTGTTGTTTCCTGGCTTCAAATTCAAGGTTCTCAATTTTAGTTACCGCCTCATAACTTTTAATAAGATTGTAATTCTCCTTGTTAATTACCTCTTCTTTAATCGATAAACATTTTTCGAGATAATCAAGTGCCTGTATGGCATTGCTCTCTTTCCTTGCCAACTGGTAGAGATTATAATAAACCTTGAAAAGAACAATTTGAACCTTGAAGGCGCTGGAGATCTCAACAGCGAGTAAAAAATAATGCCTCGCGTTCTCTTTATCATCCGTCTCCATAAACGCAAGACCCATTTTATTGTAAGCCATGCCCAATCCCAACTTATCCCCAACATTCAGGTGAATGCGCACGGTTTCCTCAAGGTCAATTATAGCTTTTTTATAGAACCCCTTCTTTATTAAGATCTTTGCACGACCGTACAAAGCAAACGCCAGACCACGGACATCCTTTGTCTTCATCTTGAGTGCAACACTCCGTTCAATGGTCTCGACCGCAAGTTCCTCTTTGCCTTGTTTGAAATAAATGGCCGAAAGTGGATTCAAGGCATTTGATTCCAATGCTTCTTCACCTATTTCGCGACATGCAGCGATGGACTTTTCATAGGATTCTATTGCTTTTTCCTGATCATTGAAATATTCATAAATGGTGCCCATGCTTTTAAGTGTACGGGCCTCATTATAAAAATCATTTGTCACCCGATAAAGCAGCAGACAATCCAGCAAAAGCAGAAGCGCCTGATGATATTTATTCGTGCGATAGTAAATGCTTCCAATATTGTATTTAGCATCTGCGATACCTTTGATATTATTTCTCTTATGGAAATATTGTAAGGATTCATTTGAGTAATTCATGGCAATATCAAACTCGCCTTGAATAAGATAAAACAGACCCAATTGTGTTTTTGCTGCAATTTTGAGGTCTTCAAAATTATTTGCCTCACAACGACTCAGAATATCTTGGGTAAGCCTAATGCTTTGTTGTAAATCAATTGAGCGAAGATTGAACGCATCTTTTAAACTTACCTCAATATCAGAGGCAATAGAGAGCAACTCAGCAGAAACAAGTTTCTCCATTAGATTAAAGCAGTCCCAAACATAACACAAATGATCGTTAATAGTTACACAGGTCAATTTTTTTTCCCACTTATAAACCCTCTTCCTGTACGTTTTTGCCCCTCTTACAAAGACGTTTTCTTAAACTATTTTATATAAATTGTTGAAAATAATGATGTATGACGGAGCAGAAAAAGATCAATAGACGACAGGTCATAAAGTATAGTCTTGGCGGAGCTGCACTCACTGCTTTAGCTGAACTGGTCCCAGAAACAGCCGTATCAAAAACGTCTGACAAAAGAAATCTCAAAACAGGCAAGATCGTCGTGGTTGGAGCCGGTGCATTTGGAGGATGGACGGCCCTGCACCTATTACGAAAAGGTTATGACGTAACACTCATTGATCAGTTTGGCCCCGGTAACAATCAATCAAGCTCCGGTGGCGAAACACGCCTTATCCGTGCCTTTTATGACAAGCAAATCTATTTCGACCTGACGTGTCGCGCGGTTGAGCTTTGGAAAGAAAATGAACCACGGATGGGGCAAAAAGTTCTTTTTCAAAATGGTTTGATTCTATTTAACTATAAACAAAATACACCTGAATTGGATGTTGCATGGCCGATGTATAAAAAAGCAGGACTTCCTATTGAAAAAATAAGTTTGGCTGATGCTGCCAAACGCTGGCCGCAAGTCAGAACTGAGGGACTTGACCACATCATGTATGATCCTAACGCTGGCTACCTGGAAGCACGCAAGGGCTGCATCGCTGTTGCTGACCTCTTCATTAAAGAAGGAGGATCTTTTCTTCAACAAAAAGTTCAGAAGGAATCTATCGCTAACGGAAAGGTAAATTCCATAACGCTTGCTGATGGAAAGGTGCTGGAGGCTGAAAGTTTTGTATTTGCATGTGGCCCATGGCTGACCCGACTTTTTCCGGCACTAACTAAAAAATTAAAAGTAACGCGTGCACTTGAAATTTTTGTCGCTTCTCCTTCAGATCAATCAGATTTTATGGAGAATAAGTTACCGACGTGGATGGATCGCGATCTTGATGGCCCGTTTAGAGCGTTTGGTGTACCGGGAAGTGCTTTCAGAGGATTCAAGATTGGAATCACACCGCCGATGGATAATAATGTAACAGATCGCTTCGATACGTACGATCGTCTTGTGAGGCCAGAAGAATTAATGCTTGTTCAAAAATTAGTAGCATCACGCTTTCCAAAGTTAGTGGGGCAACCGGTTATCGAGCAACGTGTCTGTCAATATACCATGACACCCGATACTGATTTCATTCTCGATCAACATCCTGAAGCTTCTAATCTCTGGGTGATGGGAGGAGATTCGGGACATGGCTATAAGTTAGGCGCATCGTTTGGCGAGATGGCTGCCAGTACGGTATTAAAAGAAATCAAGGTGAATGAATTGTTCGCGTTGAAAAGACTTCTAGGCTAATCAATCAAATGATTTCTTGATATACGCTATTTGCCCAAGGTGATAAATATCATGTTGAATGATACCATGAATCAATGTATAGAAAGTGTATTTGTAAGGTGACTCCGGAACAAGGTCTCCGAGTCGTGCTTCCGGAAAAGTCTTAAGAGCCTCTACCAGCGCTTGCTGGCTTACCTTAAGATTATCAATGGCAGATTCCCATGATTCTGGTTTGGGGAAATTTAATTCATCAGTAATTCGAAATGAATTATCACCCTGTAATCTTTTTGTTACATACAATCTCCAGAAGGTCATGTGAAGTATCAACTCAATGATACTATGGGTCGTTCCGTGGCGAAGATTTGAGGTCCCCGGATTAATTCCCGAAAGAGTTTCAAGAATAGAATTCCCGAACCAGGGTTGCTTGTCAAATGTCTTTTCAACCATCCTGACAATTCTTTCGATTTCAGTTGCCATGACTTTCTGCTTTTAGCTTTTCACTTTCAGCTTATGTAAGCATCCCCCCATCAACCTGAATCACTTGCCCTGTGATGTACGAAGACATATCTGAAGCCAGGAAAACACAAGCGTCTGCCACATCTTCAGGCTTGCCTCCTCGCTTCAGCGGAATTGCATCGCGCCATACCTGGATCATTTTTTCATCCAGCTTGCCTGTCATTTCTGTTTCAATAAAACCTGGGGCGATAGCGTTTGACCGAATTCCACGTGAACCTAATTCCAAAGCGATGGATTTTGTGAACCCAATGATCCCCGCTTTTGATGCCGCATAATTAGACTGACCTGCGTTGCCCTTCAATCCAACCACGGAAGTCATGTTAATAATTGATCCAGCTCTCTGCTTCATCATAGGTTTGCACGCTGCCTTCACGGTGTTGAAGCACGATTTCAGATTCACATTCATGATCTTGTCCCACATTTCTTCCGTCATGCGCAGCAATAAATTGTCCATCGTAATGCCGGCGTTATTAACAAGAATATCCAATGAGCCAAATTCGGTGACTACATCATTGATCAGCTTATCTGCCTGCGTAAAATCGGATGCATCCGAACGATATCCTTTAGCCTTCACACCTTTGGCGTGCAATTCTGCTTCAAGCGCCTGGCCCTGCTCAACGCTGGAAAGGTAAGTGAACGCCACGTTTGCGCCTTGCTCTGCAAATCGCAGGGCAATAGATTTCCCGATTCCTTTGGATGCGCCGGTTACCAGCGCAGTTTTATTCTGTAAAAGTTTCATTTTGCGAAAGAAAATTTAAATCTGATTAAGATAGCGATTGTAAAAATAGTGCTTTTAGTGTTTCTGTAAATGTTTTTTAAGGAGGCACCTATTATATCAAAATCCTGTTGTGGGATACAAATTAACGATCCTGACTCATTTCATTTAATGAATCTGGGACATATCTTTGGTCTTAACTTAATGTAAAATTATCATGGCAAATTACGATTTGATTGTCATCGGTTCGGGCCCTGGTGGTTATGTAGCCGCCATTCGAGCTTCACAATTGGGGATGAAGGTGGGTGTAGTTGAAAAAGCTGAACTGGGAGGTATTTGTCTGAATTGGGGATGCATCCCAACTAAAGCCTTATTAAAAAGCGCCAACGTATTTGAATATATTCAGCATGCAACGGACTATGGAATCAATGTAAAAGAAGCATCACCTGATATGACCGGAATGGTGAAGCGCAGTCGTGATGTTGCCGCAGGCATGAGCAAAGGAGTTCAGTTTTTATTCAAGAAAAATAAAATCGATCAGATTGTCGGTTTTGGCAAGTTGAAGAAAGGTGGTAAAGTTGAAGTTACGGATGCAGCCGGAAAGAAAACTGATTACGAAGCAAAGCATATTATTGTTGCGACAGGTGGTCGCTCACGCGAATTGCCAAACTTAAAAATTGATGGTAAAAAAATTATAGGTTACCGCGAGGCGATGGTGTTGCCACAACGTCCTCAGAAATTATTAGTAGTTGGTTCGGGTGCTATTGGCGTTGAGTTCGCTTACTTCTATAGTACGATCGGCACAGAAGTCACCATCGTTGAATTCTTACCGCGTATTGTCCCGGTAGAGGACGAAGAAGTCTCAAAGCAATTGGAACGTTCTTTTAAGAAAGCTGGTATGACTATCTATACTAATTCTGAAGTAACAAAAGTTGATACAAGCGGCAAGGGATGTGTGTCTACTGTTAAGACACCAGCCGGAGAAATTAAGATCGAAACCGACATTGTATTATCCGCTGTTGGAGTTTCCACTAACCTTGAAAACATAGGTCTCGAAGAACTTGGTGTAAAGACAGATAAGGGACGCGTAACCGTTGACGATTTTTATAGGACAAATGTTCCGGGAATTTATGCTATTGGTGATATTGTAAAGGGCCCTGCCCTTGCCCACGTAGCTTCCGCGGAAGGAATTATTTGTGTTGAAAATATCGCCGGTAAAAAACCCGAACCATTAAATTATGGCAATCTTCCGGGATGTACGTACTGCTCTCCGGAAATCGCTTCTGTTGGGATGACCGAAGAACAAGCAAAGAAGGCAGGTTATGAAATTAAAGTGGGTAAGTTTCCATTCAGCGCTTCCGGAAAAGCTAAAGCTGCCGGTGCTCCGGACGGATTTGTTAAGGTAATCTTTGATGCCAAATACGGCGAGTGGTTAGGCGCTCACATGATTGGCCACAACGTAACGGAATTAATTGCCGAAGTTGTTATCGCTCGCAAGCTCGAAACAACAGGGCACGATGTTATCAAGACTGTGCATCCACATCCAACGATGAGTGAAGCGATTATGGAAGCAGCAGCGGCAGCGTATGGGGAGGTGATTCATCTTTAAGCTGGATGTGAAAACCTGATTTCTCTGGACTTTTTACGAGGAGCAATTAGTTACAGGTTACAAGATACAAGTTGCGCGACCTGTATCTTGTAATTTA
>JANYDR010000190.1 GCA_025363495.1 Cyclobacteriaceae bacterium
TTACTTTCTTTAACTCGTTTAGGTGTTCACTTTGCTGTAAAAAACACTGTTCACTTTGACGTGAAACGGACTGTTCACTTTCCTTTAAAATGAACTGTTCACTTTAGGTGGAATCTCCAGTCTCAACTAAAAAAATAAATTCCTGCCAACCTGACACATATCAGGTTTTGGAACAATCATTGAACCCCGACTTCGCCTAAGGCTACGTCGGGCAACACCCCTCTCAGCCTTAGTCTTTAAGGCTTTTTTATTTTAAAAACATACACAATGGCAGAAACAATGGAAAAAGGTACCATCTCCATCAATACGGAGAACATATTCCCAATCATCAAGAAATTTCTCTACTCCGATCACGAAATCTTCCTTAGGGAGTTGGTGAGTAATGCAGTAGATGCAACACAAAAACTAAAGAAGCTCGCCTCCATGGGCGAATTCAATGGAGAGCTTGGCGACCTGAAAATTGAAGTTAGCTTCGACAAGGCAAAGAAGACTATTACGGTCAGCGATCACGGTCTTGGAATGACCGGAGAAGAAATAAAAAAGTATATTAATCAGATCGCCTTTTCAGGCGCTACTGAGTTTGTTGAGAAGTTCAAGGATAAAGGCGATGCCAAGGATATCATTGGAAAATTCGGTCTTGGCTTTTATTCGGCATTCATGGTCTCGGACCGCGTTGTGATTCACTCAAGGTCTTACAAAGTCGGAGCAGAAGAAGGCGCACGCTGGGAATGCGATGGCTCAACCGAGTTTGAGTTGACTACTCTCTCAAAAGAACAACGTGGCACGGATGTAATTCTTCACATCAACGACGAAGGAGAAGAATTTTTGGATGAGTTCAGGCTGAAGGGAATTCTTGAAAAATATTGCAAATTCCTTCCTGTTGAAATCAAGTTCGGCACAAAAGAAGAACGTGTAGAGGATGGTGTTGACAAAGACGGCAAGCCTGCTTACAAAAGCATTACAAAAGATAATATCATCAATAACCCGTCTCCACTTTGGACAAAATCTCCAAAGGAATTGACCGATGAGGATTATTTAAAATTCTATAAAGAGTTGTATCCGTTCGCTGAAGCGCCACTCTTCTGGATCCACCTCAATGTTGATTATCCATTCAATCTCACCGGAATTCTCTATTTCCCCAAAGTAAAGAATGACTTTGAGATGAATAAAAATAAAATCCAGCTATACAGTCGCCAAGTATTCATCACTGATGAAGTTAAAGATGTTGTTCCTGATTTTCTCATGCTGTTGCATGGGGTGCTCGATTCGCCTGACATTCCGTTAAATGTTTCACGAAGCTATCTGCAAAGTGATTCCAACGTGAAGAAGATTAGTCAACATATTTCAAAGAAAGTTGCAGACAAGCTTCATGATATGTTCAAAAAGGACCGTGCAGACTTTGAAAAGAAGTGGGATGATATTAACATCTTCGTTAAGTACGGGATGATTAGCGATGAAAAGTTTTATGATCGGGCAAAAGATTATGTTCTGTTGAAAAACACTCAGAAGAAATCTTATACGCTGGATGAATACCGAACCTATATCAAGGATTTACAAACTGATAAAGAAGGTGCTGTAATTTATTTGTACACAAGTGATGCCAATAAGCAACACAGCTTTATCGAAACAGCAAATCAAAAAGCCTATGATGTTTTGATCCTTGATGGAGTTCTCGACAGTCACTTCATCAATACAATGGAACAAAAGCTTGAAAAGGCACAGTTCCGTCGCGTTGACAGCGACACCATTGACAAGCTTATTGTAAAAGACGAGAAAGTAGAAAGCGTGCTTAGTCAGGAAGATCAGGATAAATTAAAATCCATTTTTGAAAAGGCTATTAATAACGCAAGCATGACTGTAGGTATCGATTCACTTGCACCGGATCACTTACCTGTAACAGTAACGATGAGTGAGTGGGCGCGGAGAATGAAGGACATGGCGAAGACCGGAGGTGGTGGCGGTATGTATAGTTTTATGGGAGCGATGCCAGATCAATATTCTGTATCTGTCAACAGCAACCACAAAATGGCCCAACGAGTAATAGGAGCTGAAACTGAAGAACAACAAATCAAGCTTGCGAAACAGGTTTATGATCTGGCGCTATTATCTCAAGGCATGCTTACTGGTGCGGACCTGACGAATTTCATCAAGAGAAGTGTTGACTTAGTATCATAATTAAAGTTGGAAGTTAGAAGTCTTTGGCCGGATGCTGGGAGCACAAGATTTAGATCTTCACTTTCCAACATCGGACCTTTAGCTTCTAACATTTTGTTTTCCGCCTTCCTGTTAAAATAAACTTTCGATAATTTCGTTTCTTTAGAATCATGAAGATTTACCTGCTTACCGCCATACTCCTTTCGGGACTGCTTGTGCAGGGTCAGGAAAAAAAGAAAGAAGTCTTTGGACAAGAGGGTCAGTTTACGTTCGAAACTGACAAGCCCTTTAAGTTGTTGGAATTAGATGAGAAGACTTCTGAGCCAATTGTTACCAAAAAGAAAAAACCAAAGAAGAAAACATTTTACGGAATAAAAACCAGAAAGGCATATACCCGCAAGGGTTTCGGCGAAAGGACAACCATCGAACTTTTTTATACTCTTAAAAAGCCGGACAAGCCAACGGATTTCGTCCGCGATATTTTTTGGTATGACTATACACGAAGGGAAATCAGAAGAACAGGAAATTTCGATCCGAAAAAGGGCGTTTTGTTGCATGGACCTTATAAAAAATTGCAGGGACAGGTCGTTCTCGAAGAAGGAATCTTTTATAAAGGCGCTAAACATGGCCGTTGGATGAAGTACGATCGTCAGGATATTCTTGATGATAAGGACAAGTACTATAAGGGCTGGCCGAAAGAATCAATCGTAACCTACTATGATGCAGTCGAACATAAAAAGGTAAAAGAAATGATACCGGTTGAAATTGATGAGAGGGAAGGTTTTTACTTTCTCTTCCATGAAAATGGCGCCATTGCAGTGACCGGGGAATATAAATGGGGAGAAAAAGTTGGCGACTGGATTGAAAATTATCCAAATGGAAAGCGAAAAAGAATCCTGTCATATCCCAAAGAGCCTTTTGAAAAAGACATTAAACCCTTCGTAAGAAAAGAGTGGGATGAAAAAGGAAGGGAGATCTTCTCTTCCAATAAAGGAGTCTGAACCCCGATCTTAAGGTCGGGTTATTGGCATATCGGGGACGGAACGCCATTCTGACAACATGCCTTTAGGCCTCAAAAATCAGGTTTTATAGTGGATATCTAAGGGAAAACCCCTGCTAGTAGAGCATGTCCTGATTTTAGCAATCAAGCATTCTCCTGATTCTTTCAAGTGAAAAACGGCTCACCTTTGATCCATCAAATCAAACAAAAAATCATATGAATAACAGGCCGCTCTTCGTCGATTTTGATCTCTACACACATGATGATCCTGACTTTAAAAAGGAATTAATTGGATTGATGCTGAAAGACGTATCGGAATTACAAAGTTCACTCGCGCTTGCCCAGGAGTTGGACGATGTTTCCATTTACCAGAAAGCATGTCATAAAATGAATTCTACGCTAACCATCCTTGACGACAAGGAATTAATCAATGTGGTGGCAGAGGTAAAAAAGGACATCAAAAACCCGGAAGGAACAAGTTTTTTCAATCGGCTTTGTTCCGAGATAATAAACAGTTTAAAAATGAATCAAGGTCAGCTGGAACCATCCCCTGCCGGATTCTAAACTCTTCTTCTATGTCATTCCTCAAATCTTTAATCTCAGTTCCGAAGAACCATAGCATGAAAGCTTTGCGGATGATCTTCATTTTGCTTTTTCAGTTTGTTGCTTTTCTTTCATTCTCACAAAATCAGAATTTAAAAAAGCAAGACCAGACTGAGCAACTTTCGAATACACCCGCTCATGAAGGCGCAGAGACAATCATCAATGACATTGAAAGTCTTTCAACCAAACATACTTATACTACTGTAGTACCAACTTTTTGGGAAACCTGGAAGTTGCCAGCCGTTGCCATTCTAATGGTTGGATTACTTTTCCTTCTTCAACAGGCAAGAATCCGCACTATTCAAAAAAAGAGAAGGGCGTTGGAAGAAGAGGTACAGAATAAAACTGAAGAAATCGCACACCAGCGCAAAAGCATTAAGCTTCAGTTGGAGTCTCTCCAGAATTTTAATCAACAGTTCGAAGCCCAGCAAAAAGAATTGTTACGACAAATCGAAAAAACTGATAATGCAGAACGGGCCAAGAATAGCTTCCTTTCAATGATAAGCTACGGTGTACGCACTCCATTGAACGGGTTACTGGGGACGTCTTCCCTTTTAACTGACACATTACTAACAAGTGAACAGCGCGAATACGTTGAAACCATTCGCAATTGTGGAGAGCAACTCCTTATTGCAGTTAATGACATTTTTGATTTCTCCAAAATTGAATCAGGAGACATCAAACTTGAGGAGAAAGAAGTCGACTTGCGCTCATGTTTGGAAGAGGTTATGGATGTGTTTGCAAGCAAGGCGGCGGAAGAGGATATGGATTTGGTTTACGAATTAGCCGATGATGTTCCTCCACAAGTTATTGCAGATAATTTCAGGTTAAAACAAGTGTTAATTAATATAGCCGGAAGTGCTCTTAAATACACACAGCACATCGAGGGAATTTATATCGGAGTGAAGCTTATAAAAAGCGAAGACGATCAGTGCGTGCTGGGTTTTGAGGTTCGTGATACGAGCATTGGTATTCATCACGACATCGCCGTAAAAATGTTTAAATCTTTTTCACAAGTAGACTATTCCTCAACAGACAAATTTGGAGGCACAGGCCTTGGATTGGCCAATTGTGAAAATCTCGTAAGGCTTATGGGCGGTTCCATTACTATGGAAAGTCATCGGGGCAAAGGCTCAACGTTCTCTTTCTCTATCAATACTAAAATTAGCAAGAGCACTCCTCAACCAATTCTGAATTACAACCTCGCCGGCCTGGAAGGCAAGAAGGTTTTGGTCGTAGATAATCATCCGATTACACTTGCCATTCTTAAAAATCAATTGGAACAGTGGAAAATGATTCCTACCGTTGCAAGCTCCGGTTCGATTGCCTTAAAAATTCTTTCGGAATCGTCAGGTTTTGATCTTGTAATTACCGACTTAAAGATGCCAGGACTAGACGGTATTCAGTTAGCCCAGGCCGTTCGCAAGTTCCATCCTTTACTCCCTATTGTATTGTTAAGTCCGATGGGAGACGAGCATGGGAAAAAATATTCCAACCTCTTTTCCTCTTCAGTTGTAAAGCCGATTAAGCAGGCATCTCTTTATACTCAACTTCTAAAGGGATTGAACAGCGCCGATAAATTCGTTATAGAAGAAAAAAGCGAGAAACTCACATTATCAACTAATTTCTCACAACAATATCCATTACGTATTCTGATAGCTGAGGATAATCTTATCAATCAGAAATTGACACAAAGGGTTTTAAGCAAGTTTGGTTATAAGTCAGATGTGGTGATGAATGGACTTGAAGCATTGAATGCAATCAAGGAAAACCAATACGATTTAATTTTAATGGATGTCCAAATGCCTGTAATGGATGGTCTTGAGGCAACGATACGAATCCGCAACGAAGAAAAGATACAACCCATTATCATTGCTATGACAGCAAACGTCATGCAAGGCGACCGGGATGCGTGCATAAATGCCGGTATGGATGATTATATCAGCAAGCCTGTGAAACATGAGGATTTAATGAGTATCTTAAAGAAATGGTCAGCGAAGGCTGAGACTAATTACCAGCACAGATTCCTGGCTCAGGCATAGTCGGCTACTTAATACCTAATAATCTTTTAAATCATAAAAGTGAAAAAGAGCATCGCAATTATTTGGCTTATCTTTTTATTCACTGGAGTGATCGGATTGTTTTGGTATAACGACTGGGTATACAGTTTACCAACACCATTGCCTGAGAAACACCAGACTGTTAATCTGGGCGAAAAAATCAATATTAAGTGGAGAAATAAATTATCTGCAAACAAACCCACCCTTATTCATTTTTTCAATCCAGACTGTCCATGCTCAAGATTTAACATTCCTCATTTTAAATCATTAGTAAAGCAATATGGAGATCAGGTGAATTTTGTCATAGTTCCGGTTACTCACCGAGCATTAAAAGAAAACGAGATCCAAAATAAATTTGGAATGGATATTCCTGTTTTGGAAGACTCCGACATTGCGCGCGTATGTGGAGTTTATTCAACTCCACAGGCAGTTATCCTGGATACCGATCACCAATTGTTTTATCGTGGAAATTATAATAAGAGCCGCTATTGCACAGATAAGAAAACAGAATATGCAAAAATTGCACTGGATGCTATGGTAAACAACAACCTTACTTTGGTGTTTGATCCAATTGCATTAAAAGCTTATGGTTGTAAATTACCCTTATGTAATAAATAATGATCAGAATACTGTACTCCCCTAATAATGAAAACTCTTTCCCCACCCACCGCTAACTCAGAAAAGCAAATTAGAACGATCGCCTTTAACCTTGGTGTTAAAAAAAGGTCTGACAAAATAATAAACTACTTTCTCGTAAGTTTCTTTCTGGCAGGATTGATATTTGCTTTTTTCTTCGACACCTGGTTGATCGCTTTAGGTGTCGGCAGCCTTTCATTGATGGCTTATTATTCCATTAAATATTTATTGCCTGATTCCGATTTATATCAATATGTGTTGAGTGCTGTTCTTGGAATTTTCATGGCTCAGTTCATTTATCAAATGCACGGATTATTTGAAATGCATTTTTTTGCTTTTATCGCGAGTGCTATTCTCATCACGTATCAAAAATGGAAATTGCAAATACCACTAACTATACTGGTAGTGGTCCACCATGGGGTCTTTGGCTATCTTCAAAATATAGGATATGACCAAATTTATTTCACCCGACTTGATTATTTCGAACTACAAACATTTATAATCCATGTCCTGTTGGCCGCTGCAATATTTTTTATATGTGGATTGTGGGCCTATCAATTAGAAAAATATGGTGAAATTTACATTAGCCAAAACGTAGAAGTTGGAAGGCTCCAAAAAGAAGAGGCTCTCTTTGAAGAAAGAAAGCGCAGTGAAGAGGCTCTTAAAATAGCCTACACGCAGGCAGAAAATGCCCGACGGGAAGCAGATGATGCAAACAAGGCTAAGAGTATATTTCTGGCTACCATGAGCCATGAGATACGCACCCCAATGAATGGCGTAATTGGAATGGCATCTCTTCTCACAGAAACCTCCCTTAATGATGAGCAGCGTGAGTATACCAATACTATTCGCAACTGTGGCGAGAGTCTTCTATCCGTAATCAACGATATTCTGGACTTCTCCAAGATCGACTCCGGTAAAATGGAACTTGAAAACAAAGACTTTGAATTAAGGGAATGCATCGAGGAGGTACTTGATTTGTTTGGTAGTAAGGCGGCACAATCAGGTTTGGATCTCATTTATCAGCTGGGGCATAATGTTCCTGCACAGATCGTCGGCGATAGCCTCAGATTGAAACAGATACTCATCAACCTGGTGAGCAATGCCATTAAGTTTACCAAGAAGGGCGAGATTTTTGTGGTAGTAAGTCTTCTTCATTCCGATGGCGAACAGTGTGAATTAAAGTTTGAGATTCGTGATACTGGTATTGGTATTCCTCAGGATAAAATCGATCGCCTGTTTAAGGCTTTCTCCCAGGTGGACTCTTCCACTACCCGAAAGTATGGTGGAACCGGACTCGGACTGGTTATTAGTGAAAAATTAGTCGCTCTCATGGGCGGTTCAATCAAGGTGGAAAGTATCGAAGGATTGGGGACGACTTTTTCTTTCACAATCCACGCCTCCGTTAGCACTGAATCCATTCAAACGTATGTCACTTGCAATCTTGCCGGGATTGAAGGAAAGAGAGTGCTCGTCGTTGATGATAACTCTACCAATTTGAATATCTTTAAAGGACAGCTTGAGCAGTGGAAAATCGTTCCAACATTAGCCTATTCCGGTCAGCAAGCCCTTGAGATTTTATCCACAAATATATTTGACTTGGTGCTTTCCGATATGCAAATGCCTGAAATGGATGGAGTGGAACTGACTCAGTCTATCCGAAAATTGCATCCAACACTTCCAGTCATTCTCTTAAGCTCGGTGGGAGATGAGCAGGCAAAAATCCATAGAGAATTATTCGCCTCCATACTCACTAAACCAGTAAAACAAAATTTATTATTCAAGCATATCCTCAATGAATTCAGAAAAAAAGATCGTGTATCACTTGAATTGCCGACAGATAAATCAAAACTGTCTTTTGATTTTTCTCAACGTTTCCCGATGAGAATCCTTATCGCTGAAGACAATCTGGTCAACCAGCGATTGGCGGAAAGAGTTTTGAACAAACTGGGGTATCAGCCTGAGCTCGCGACAAATGGATATGAAGCTCTGGAAGCCATCATTCAAAAGCAGCATGACATGGTCTTAATGGACGTGCAAATGCCCGAAATGGACGGACTAGAGGCAACCCGCCAGATACGGCTCCTGGAAGGAGAGCAACCCGTTATTATAGCCATGACAGCCAATGCTATGCAGGGCGATCGCGAAGATTGCCTTAAGGCCGGAATGAATGACTATATTAGTAAACCTATTAAGCTCGAGGTGCTTGTTGATTTGTTGGAAAAGTGGGCGATTGAAATTAAAAATAAACACGTTTCGGTTTAAATATTTATGATCTGCTGCCGCAATCTTTTGCAGGTATTTCTACTTGCAGTTTCATTTAATTCTTTCTCACAGAAGGTTCATCTGAAATTTGAGCATTTGGGAAATCGCGAAGGACTCTCCAATAGCAACGTGATTTGTATGTTGCAAGGCAGTCGTGGATTCATGTGGTTTGGCACCAGAGACGGCTTGAATAAATACGATGGGTATTCCTTTACTATTTACAGAAATATCCAGGGTGATAAAAACAGCTTGAGTAATAATCAGATAAGCGACATCGTAGAAGATTCTGATGGTATGCTGTGGATAGGAACCTGGGGAGGTGGATTGAGCACCTACAATAGGCAGAATGAAAAATTTACTCAGTATAAGCACGATCCGGAAAATTTGAATACCATCGCAAATGACTTGGTGAATAGTCTTATCATAGATCACGAAGGAGTTTTGTGGATTGGCATGGACGGAGGCGGGTTAGATATGTATAACCCCAAAACGAAAATCTTCAACCATTTTAAACATAGTGATAAGGAAAAAGGCAGCATTAGTCAAAATTTTATAAAGGATGTTTTCGAGGATAGTCAGCACAATCTTTGGGCTGGTAGCAACCAGAACGGCCTTAACCTCTTTGATCGAAAGAATAAAACATTCAAACACTTTCAGCACGATATAAAGGATCCTAAGTCGATCAGCTCCAATGAGGTGCTGGCAATTTTTGAAGATAGTCATCACCAACTCTGGATAGGAACGCGGGGAGGTGGACTTAACCTTTTTAACGGTAGTACTCAACAATTCCAACAACTCGGAAAAGCCTCTGTTGGCAATGGGTTACCAAATGATGTTGTGCTGAGCCTCGGTGAGGATAATCTGGGGAATTTATGGATAGGGACCGAGAACGGTGGATTAAGTATCTACGACAGACATACATCTACATTCCAAAACTATCAGCAGGATGATATCGACCAGGCTAGCTTAACCAATAATTCCATTTGGTCAATTTATAGAGATGTCAGGGGAGATATGTGGGTGGGTACCTTCTCCGGCGATATTAATTTTTGGAGCAGCGAGGACAATAAGTTCATGCACTACCGTCACACTTCTTCCATCAATAGTCTTAGTGACAATAAAGTCTTATGTTTTTTTGAAGATTCAAGAGACAATATCTGGGTAGGGACTGATGGCGGGGGATTGAATTTGTTTGATTCCAAGAGGGGAGTTTTCACTCATTTCAAACATGAAAGGAACGCTAACAGTATCTGCGGAAACTATGTATTAAGTATTCAAGAGGATAGTCACGGAAATTTATGGATTGGAACATGGGGAGATGGCATTACTGTGTTTGATCCGGTAAGAAATACTTATAAGCACATAAAAAATGATCCTGAAAACCAAAACAGTATCAGCAGTAATAATGCCTGGATCATTTTTAAGGATCATAATAACGACATGTGGATTGGTACCCATTTCGGAGGTCTCAATTTGTATAATCCGGAAAATAATTCATTTACTCGCTTTGTGTACGACGAGAAGGATCCGTCCAGCATTAGTAGTAACAAGATAAATTCAATCTATGAAGATGCGGCAGGGAATCTCTGGATCGGTACAGACGGGGGTGGCCTTAATCTTTTCAATAAGAAAAATCAAAATTTTACACATTATGAGCACGACGAAAAAATAAACAGTATCAGTAATAATACCATTGGAACAATTCATGAGGGTCACAATGGAAATTTGTGGGTAGGAACAAGGTCAGGATTGAATGACTTTAATGTAAAGAACAATTCATTTACAACCTATCGTACTACTGAAGGGCTCCCAAATAACGCGATTTTTGGCATAACTCAGGACGATCAAGGAAATCTTTGGATCGGCACTGGCAAGGGTTTATCGAGGTTCAACCTTGATAACAAGAGATTCAAAAATTTTGATGTCTCAGATGGTTTGCAATCCAATGAGTTTAAAGAAAATGCTTATTACAAAAGCAGATCAGGAATGATGTATTTCGGAGGCAATAATGGCTTTAACGAGTTTTTTCCCGATAGTATCAAAAGCACATTGTATCAACCACCCATTGTTCTTACCAGCTTTCAAGTATTTAATGAACCTGTTCAGATAGCGAGCAGCCTTAATCCGAAATCTCCTCTAAAAAAATCTATTACCGAGACAACTGAGTTGACTCTTCCTTACGACCAGTCTGTCATTTCATTCGAATTTGCTTCGTTGAATTATACCCGGCAGAGCAAAAAACAGTATCAGTATTTCATGGAGGGATTTGATAAAACATGGAATGATATCGGCGTGAAACATACAGCAAACTACACAAACCTTGACCCAGGCAATTATATTTTAAAGGTCAGAGGTCTCGATAACAAAGGACAATGGTCGAAAAAGACCATCGCATTAAACCTCAATATCATCCCTCCTTTTTGGTTAACGTGGTGGTTTAAACTTGTCGTCGCAACGCTAATCATCGGAGGAATTGTTGCATTCTTTAGGGTGCGCATTGCCGTTATTAACAAACAAAAATGGTTGCTAGAACAGAAAGTTCATGAGCGAACTGAACGCCTCGCGCATCTGACAAATGAGGAAAGCAAAGCGAGGAAGGAAGCAGAGAATGCAAATAAGGCCAAGAGTATATTTCTCGCTACGATGAGTCACGAAATCCGTACTCCAATGAATGGAGTGATTGGCATGGCATCTCTTCTGTCAGAAACTCAGCTCAATGGTGAACAGCGTGAATACACCAATACCATCCGCAATTGTGGTGAAAGTCTTTTATCTGTTATCAACGATATCCTTGACTTCTCAAAGATCGAGTCAGGAAAGATGGAGCTTGAAAATAAAGACTTTGACTTAAGAGGATGCATTGAAGAAGTGCTCGATCTGTTTGGTAGCAAGGCCGCTCTTTCAGGCCTGGATCTTCTTTACCAGTTAGATCACAACGTCCCTGCACAGATTGTAGGCGACAGTTTAAGATTGCGACAGGTCCTCATCAATCTCGTCGGTAATGCCATCAAATTCACAAAGAGAGGTGAGATCTTTGTTGTAGTAAGTCTTCTCCATTCAGATGGTGAAAAATGTGAATTGAAGTTTGAAGTTCGTGATACAGGTATCGGAATACCACAAGATAAAATCGATCGCTTGTTTAAGGCATTCTCCCAGGTCGATTCTTCCACTACCCGAAAGTACGGTGGAACCGGACTCGGGCTAGCCATTAGCGAAAAATTGGTGTCTCTAATGGGCGGGTCGGTTTCAGTGGAAAGTGTTGAGGGGTTAGGTACTACTTTTTCTTTTACAATCCATACCACCATAAGCACCCAATCCATTCAAACTTATGTCACCGTCAATCTTTCCGGAATCGAGGGAAAAAGAATTCTTGTGGTCGATGATAACGCCACTAATCTAACCATCTTTAAAGGACAGCTCGAGCAGTGGAGGCTTGTGCCAACATTAGCCTATTCCGGCAAGCAGGCACTCGAGTCGTTAGCTAACGAGTCCTTTGACCTGGTCCTTTCAGATATGCAAATGCCAGTTATGGATGGTGTGGAGCTGGCTCAATCTATCCGAAAATTAAATACTACTATCCCCATCATTCTTCTGAGCTCTGTTGGAGATGACCAGGCTAAAATTCATAGAGAATTATTCTCCTCCATTCTTACTAAACCTGTAAAGCAAAATTTATTATTCAAACACATCCTTAATGAATTCAGAAAAACAGATCGGGTATCGTTGGAGCTGCCAACAGATAAACTAAAGTTGTCTTCTGATTTTTCTGTGCGTTTTCCAATGAGAATCCTTATCGCTGAAGATAATCCTGTCAATCAGCGTTTGGCCGAAAGGGTTTTGAACAAACTGGGTTACCATCCTGAGATTGTAACAAATGGATATGAGGCCGTGGAAGCTATCAAACAAAGGCACCATGATTTAATTCTTATGGATATCCAGATGCCTGAAATGGACGGACTTGAGGCCACCCGACAGATCCGACTGCTAACGGACAATCAACCTGTTATTCTTGCAATGACGGCCAATGCCATGCAAGGTGACAGGGAAGAGTGCATTAAAGCCGGTATGAATGATTATATTAGTAAGCCAATACAGCTCGAGATTCTTGTGAAATTGTTGGAAAAGTGGGCGATCGAAATTAATAACAAACTCGAATCAGTATAATATTTATATATGACCATCTGCCGTCATCTATTATTCGTTTTTTTGATGGCGACAACGTCAATAGCTTTTCCTCAAATCTTGGGCCCTGAATTTAAGCGCTTAACTACGAAAGAAGGACTTTCTCAAGGACATGTAAATTCAATTCTCAAAGACCATGAAGGATTCATGTGGTTCACCACCGATGATGGACTTAACAAATATGATGGTTACAAATTTACTGTCTATAAAAATGATCCTGATATTGAAGAAAGCATAAGTAATAATTTTATATACGACGTTATAGAGGATTCCAACAATAATCTTTGGGTCGGAACTGCAAGCGGATTAGATAAATTCAAACCGCGAGAAAAATAGTTTTACACATTATAGTCCTACGTCTCTGGGAATCATTGTAAAAGATATTTTTCAGGATAGCAAAAAAAGAATTTGGCTTGGTACCCTTGCAGGATTGTATTTGTTCAATTCGACAGATCTTACTTTCAAACTTTATCATCACGATGAGAAAAATTCAAATAGCATAAGCCATGACTATGTCTATCAGGTCGCGGAAGATGGTGAGGGCGATCTGTGGCTTGCTACAAAAGATGGACTTAATCGCTTTAATCCACAGACTAAAAAGTTTGTTCGCTATTTTCATCAACCGAGCGATCAGAAGAGTATTGGTGTTAATTGGATAAAAACTGTTTTCAAAGACAAGAAAGGGAATATCTGGGCTGGCACACAAGGAAGCGGCTTTGCCCGATTCAATCGAACGGAAAATTCTTTTATCAATTTCAGGCATGACCCTGTCAATAATAATAGCGTTGCTCACAATGATATTCTATCCTTTGCTGAAGATAATGACGGGAAGTTATGGATAGGCACAGAGAACGGAGGGATCAGCATATTCGATAATAAAACAAATACCTTTGAAGGTTATGAATACCAGACTGGCAATAATAACAGCCTTAGCAATAACTCGGTTTATAGCCTTT
>JANYDR010000218.1 GCA_025363495.1 Cyclobacteriaceae bacterium
TCCTCCTTTATCCATTTTTTGAAGCAACTCATCATTACTTGTTTCAGCTCCAAAGAAGATCATTTTGCATCCTGCCTCCCGCATCAGCGCAAGTGACTCATCTTTATATTTGTCGATGGTATCAATGCGACCTTCTCCCCACCAGATAATTTTTTCGGACTTTATAAGATTTGAAAATTCAACAGTTCGTTTTTCACTCACAAAGAAATTGTTGTCATGAAATTCAACTGCATCGGCGCCGTATGAATCTACCAGATATTTGATGTCTTGATGAATCAATGATGCGGATTTTCCTTTCCAACGTGCATTGTAAAGTGGCACAACTGCACAGAATGAGCAAGTAAATGGGCAACCCATGCTTGAATGATAGGCAGCAGTCTTTTTTCCTAAAAAAGTTTTTCCAAGATATCGTTGAATAGGATAAAACGTATTAAGGTGCTCATAAGGGAGTTGTGGCAACTTATCCTGTTCAACTATAGCAGCCTGACGGGTCTTAACAATTTCAGTTCCTTTTTTGAAAACCAGATTTGGAATTGATTCAACCGGGGTATTATTATCAAGTGCTTCGAGCAAGTGAGGAAACGCTTCGTCACCCTGACCATACACAACGTAGTCGATATAAGCCGAATTGATGACAGAAGTATATTGATTAGAAGCGAAATACCCTCCCCAGATGGTGATAACATCTGGAAATAGCTCGCGTACTTGTTTTGTGAAAGGAATCGCCTGCTTAAGCTGAGGGCCAGGCATGACAGTACATCCAAAGAACTTGAATTCGCCCGTTGCCAGGTAATTTTTGATTGTTGTCCAGGGATCTTTTTCAAGATTGCCATCTACAAGTACATAGTCATGTTTCCCATGGATAGAAGCGCCCACCTGGAGAATAGAATTGGGTATTCTATGCTTCGAGCGCGCGCTTCTGGGATTGAAAAGAATGACTTTGCTCACAAGAATAAATATACAATGTAAAAATCAAAGTAAGATTGAGACATTGATCACAAAAGGATGTTACTTTTATTCAAAATAGAAACAGTCATCAAAAAACTTCTAAAAAATTTTTTTACCGGATTGACTCTTTCACAAGAGTACATTTGTCTTGACAAAACTCTTTTTAAAGATCCTCTTTCTGTTAGCTTCATTACTGATGATAATTCTTTCGAAGTTACAACGACGCATTTATTTTTAGGATATAAGCCATTGATTATTGGTATTGTTTTGGAAAGGTTAAGTGAGGAGGCTGCACTATTGTCAAATCGATTGTATGGTCGTCTTAACTTCCAATACGGAGAAAGTGACTCAACCGTTGGTTCAATAAGCATGAAGAAGATAAATAAGATTGCGTTGGGGGAATCGGATGTCTATTTGTTTGAGGGTATTGAAGGGAATCATCATTTCCTTAACAGATTTTATAAATCAATAAACAATTTGCGACAACGAGTTTTGTTCCGTAAATCAGGTAATATTGATCTTCCCGGAAACTTATACGACCAGATAAGAATTGCCTATTCAACTCCCAGAGTAATTTCACTTGTAACGGTCAGTGATGGAACAAAGATTAATTTATTTCCTACAGATCTTCACGGACCAGTTGGAAAGAAATTTTATATGAGCTCGCTTCGCATTAGTGGAAGAGCTAATGATCAGGTAGAGAAATATAGGAACATTGTGATATCTGAAGTTCACGCAATCAGGTTTAAACAGACATACTTGTTAGGAAAAAATCACATGAAAGAATTGGGTGATGCCAGGGAATTTGAGTTGTACCCGCAAAAATCGGTTTCTTTCGGATTTCCATTACCATTGGGCGTTAGTAGATATAGAGAGTTGAAGCAAATCCAATCATGGGACCATGGCATCCATCGGATTCATGTGTATGAAGTTATTAATGAAGAAGTGATTGGGCAAGGTTCGACTCTGGCACATATTCATCAGTATTATGCGCAATGGAGAATTGATCAGAATCTAACTGATCACTTCCTGATTCGTTGAGCTATTTGTTGCATCATTTAGCATTTGCCTATAATCCTCCGCCAGGGAATTCCAGCTAAACCGGTCAATGGTGTATTTTTTTCTTACCTCAATTGCATTCGAATCATCGATCTGGGGAATAATTGTTTCGATTAATTGGGTAAGGTTGCCCTTTAGAGAGAGGTCAGAATAGAACGCCATTTCGTCTAATACGTATTTTGCTGCAGCATAAGGATGAACAATTACCGGCAAACCATGAGACATCGCCTCAATTGTCACAAGACCAAATCCTTCATTAAGAGATGCCAGAACGAAGATGTCAGAAGCCCGATAATATTCACTTAATTTATTTCGCTCGACTTTATCAATGTAGAAATTGTCTTTCCCAAATTTCTGCTCCGCGAGTTTTATTATTTCTGAGGACTCATTTTCATATTCTCCCAGTATGATCAAAAAGTACGGCCGTGAAAGATTACCTACCTCATCTATTAGATAATCCATCCTCTTTATTGATGAATCGATGGCACCTACTGATAAAATAATCAATCGGTTATCCGGAATATTTAATTTTATTCTAAGATCACGCTTGCTTAGGGATTCGGTCATTTCTATAGAATTAATAAAATGAGGAATGACCTTCATCTGGTTTTCTGCGACTCCGCGTTGCTTTGCCAGGGGGATAAGTACAGGAGTTACCAACTGGAGGAAGTCATCACTTTGCATTTTTATCGGGACAGTATTTCCGCCGGTATAGAATGTCATTTTAAAATTCATTCCGGAGAAATTTCTCCATCGATACAAATAATTGAAGAGAGCGGGCTCCCCCAGATACAAAGCATTCGGTTTGAATCGATATAACACCGGGATTAGTCCAAGAAAAAAACTTAGTTGCTGGATGATATAAGGATTTCTGTTGAATAAAATTCCAATGAATTTTGATAGTCTTGATTTTCTTGAAAGGCTGGGTACAAGAATTTCATGATTGCCAGTAAGGCCAGCGCCTTTAACGATGAAGGATTCATAATTTGCCTCACTTTTTACTTTCTCGAAAAGATCACGAATGTGGCTCTCAAAGCCACGAAGATCTCTCCCTACCCCAGTACCAATAAGAAAAATTCGTGAAGATTTCATTTCCAGAAAAATTCAATTATTGAGTGAGGCGATTTGCGGATCAGGCTACTGTTCCTAAACCCCGCAGACCTAAGAATTTTTATACAAGAATTGTATTCACAATACTCTGTATGGAATTCAAAAACAGCAGAGTTGGTAATTTCTAATAGTGTAGAGTAGTTTTTCAAAAAGTCCAGTTCAGCGCCTTCAATGTCACACTTTAGCAAATCTATCTCATTCCACGATGAGATGACATTGGATATGTTGATAAAAGGAATGGTTTTGGATTTGCCATTTTTTCTGAAGACAGAATTCAATCCGTGATCTTTAAACTGATAAAGGATCCCTTGTCCCTCTAACCGGCCGATCAGTCCTCGGTGAATATTGATCTCAAATACTTCTTTCGAGAAATTTGATTTTTGAAACCGTCTAATAGACTCGTTGCACAAATCGCGACTTGCTTCGATTCCACAAATCAAAAAATTGTTTTGATTTGAACGACCTGTGGCAAGGTGAATTAATCGCTGAATGAAAAAACCGACGTTTGATCCCAGGTCTAATACCTTAATGGGTCGTTCTCGTTGTGCAGACAATAAATGAAGAATGGGCTCATCATAATCTCCATCGATAAAAATATCATTGTAGATCCTCCATTCCATGGCACTCTTAATGACAATGTGTAAGCCGGTATTCGTGTCATATGACACGTTTGCCAACCGAATAGCATGGTGCCGGAGAAAATGAATCAATCGTTTCAACTGCGCTGAGGGATATTGAGAATAGAAAGAGTGCTTCTGATCCAGGCCTTTGTTTTCAAGGGATTGTATCGCAGGCAATTTACAAATGCTTTTTGTGCTAATGCTTTTTGATGTGTGCGCAGGTATAAAATTCCGCTGAGATAATAGTAATGAGCTGTCATTTTGCGGAAAATATAGTTGCTGATTATGCCGCCTTTAAGAAAATTGCTCAACATGCAAATCATTTCTTTAACAGTTTCCTGACCAAGTGTTGATGACGTGTTTTCTGCGTGTTTTCTGATCCTTACAAGTGGGGTTGTGATTACGGCTCCTTCATAATGAAAGGCAAGGCGGTGAAAAAAGTCATTATCTGTCCATGGGAATAGTTCATCTAATGGGCCAGTGATTTCAAGGCAACGTTTATTGAAAAGCATACTTGATGGATAGATAGCAAATTTACTTTGCACGTAAAGATCAAATACATTTCCTTCAAATGAATGGGTCCACAAATTTTTATAGATTCCATTTTTTAAAATAGAACCATCATTGGTAAACTCAATCACATTGGTAAACGTGAATCCAATCGTAGGGTAAAAATCTTTCAAAGCGTTGAGCTGAAATTGGATTTTCTCCGGAAGCCAAATATCGTCTGAGTCAATAAAGGCTACAAATTTTCCGCAAGATTGGTTTATTCCAAAGTTTCTCAGTCGTGAAGCGTGACCCGTATGCTCAAATTTGTAATAACGAATTCGCGTATCTGATATTTGTTTAATGAGTAGTTCGCTATTATCATTTGACCCATCATCGACAATGATTAATTCAAGATCAGAAAATGTTTGAGAAAGAACACTGGAAATGGACTCCTGCAGATAGCGCTCCCTGTTGTAAGTGAGCATAATAACACTTACGGCTGGATCAGTCATGATCTTTATTGGATCGGTGTTTTATGCTGTAAGCTATCTGAAACCCCATTAACAAAGCCCATTGCATGATTGCGCAAGAAAGAAGTCCACCATTGAAGCCAAAACGATTGATTAGAAAAAGGCTTAATGCAAAATTCAAAGCAGCAGCGATTAAATTAAGGATCACGATTGTATAGGGTTTGTCCCTTCTTATGAAATCCTGCATTATTAGAAAATAAATGAAATAAGGTGGGAGAACCAGCCATGCAATGATATAAGTCTGAGCCGACAGATCAATTCTGTAGATGAATGTAAGCATTAAGTAAATGATGGTCATACAAATGATCGACCACCCTAGTCCAAACAAAATGAATTTTTGCCTGATTTTGAGGAATGATGCCGAATTGATCCTGTAAATATTTTTTAGGAAAGGGGTAATTGCAAGCACAGCTGTTGCATGGCAGTACGAGAGCAAACTAAGCAACACATAGTATTGACCAAGTTCTTTCTCAGAAAGTTGCAGTGCCACGGCAAACGTATCCGATTTAGCCTGGAGAAACCCAATGAAAGGCGGCAGAAAGTAAGGAAGACAGGCAAGTAATTGACCTTTGCTAAAAATCCCTTTTAATGATTCAAATAGCTGATTCCGAAAAAGTACGAAATATGAAATTGATTTTATTCCCGCTGATGCTATCGACAAAATTATTAGCACGGGTAAGGTTATGCCCTGACGGAAAATGAAAATAGTTATTATAATGAAAAGGAACCCAATAACCTCTATTATTATTGCAGCGCTAAATTTTCTCTCATAAACAATTACACTTTCGAATGAACGAAGAACATAATTTACGAATATCCAGCCGAGGAATAGTAGCGGATTTGTCGAGACAGAGTTGAAGATAAAAATCACCGGAATAACCAATAGAAAAATTGCGATACGACTTATTATTGAAGTTTGCCATAAATAAGTAATTCGTTGTTCCCTGCTGAACTCACGCAACAGAAAATCTTTGCTACCCCAACTGGTTACGAGACTAAACAATGTAACAAGGAGCATTGTCTGGGCAAAACTTCCCCATAATTCTGTTGAGAACAATCTGACGATGACAATAGAAAAAAGAAAATTGAAAATTGTTCCGGAAAGGCCAAAGACGGTATTATTAAACCCCAATTTAATGCGTTGTCTAAAGGAGAAATTAAACGAGAGATTCATTCTTTTTATTTAAGCCATACAGCACGGTGATGTACAACGCACAGATCAACCACAGACGTGGATATCCAAAATACAATCCCCACGATTTCCCTAGCTGGAAGAATATGCCGTAAGGGATAAATCCTATCATCGCGTAGATAATAATGCTAATCGTTACCAGATTTCTATTCATCAGCTGATTCCCAATGATTAACGCCAATGGAATTAGCAACAATGCAAAGTGGTATGTGGCAGTGGCAGGAAGTAAAACAAAAGCCGACAATGACAGAACTGTTAAATAAACAGCTATTCTTTTATTCTTGTCTCTATAGTTGTAGAGCACAATCGCAGAGCATCCAATCACAATTAGCGAAACAATTATTTTCATAATCGTTTTTCCATTGGGCCAATCGATTAATGGGGACGGATTAAACTCATTACTCTTAATAAACAAATTTCGGAATAAGTTGTCCCAGGATTGAAAATGAAAGGTATAAAGACCCTGACCAGTAAGTTGTCCATCCAGGTGAGGGATAAGCACAGAGGAAATAAATTCATTCATTACTACGGTACCGAAGAATAAAAATTCAGCACACACGATGAACAGGATTGTCATCAGGGATGAAAAGAACACCTTCATGTCTGAAGAAAATGGAGATTTCAGGATACCTGAGTTAAATCTTTTTTCACGAAATTCATTAAGGAAATAACCGGCAATAAAAACGATGGGTAAGTATTTTAATGAGGCGGAAACTCCGAGGAGACATCCGGCAATTACGGAATACTTGTATCTGACGAGCAAAAAAGATAGCAAAATAAAAACGGTCATTATAAGGTACGCCTGACCAAACGCTATGTTGTTGACCACACTAAGTCCGCCACCTAATATGAGCATAGCAGAATGACGGAAATTCAGGTACGTAATCTCTTTCAAAAGCCAAGCCCCGATGAGGATAAAAGTCAAATTTATAAATAGAAAAATGCGCTGCGCTGTTATTGGTTCAAAATGAGCAAGCGGTATCATCATCCAGGCTGTAACCGGCGGAAATGGAGCAAACTTTCCATTGGTTGTTAAACCGTGTTCCCTGATTTTTTCTCTAAACCAATCATTATCGTAAATCTTATCCAACGAACCTTCTTCTATAACGAGGTTTGCTGCTACATAATAATTTGCAAAGTCACTGTGAACTTCTTTCCAGGCCGGCAGAACTCCCCAGGTAAGGAGGAAGAATGCAAGGGCCATTAACAAAAGATATTCAACGACGCTTCTCAAATCATTGTAGGTTGGAGGTGCGAGCTTGGATTAGAGACTATCGTTATGGGAATGTGAATACTGCGGGAAATGATGTGGGAAGAAAGTAGATGAATCGCTTTTTTTGTTATTAGCGAAGCTCGCATATTTTTTAAGCAATCAATATTGCCTTTGCAAGCACGCGCCGGATGAGATGATGGATGCCTAAAACAGGGAGAACAGGATAGTCTCAGTGAAATATGATGAAGATGACCTTCGTCGGTATAGCCAAAATGTTCTGGTTGTGTTGGTCCCCAGATCGCAATCGTGGCTATTCCCATGTAGGCAGCCAAATGCAAAGGACCAGAATCTCCGGTTATAAAAAGAGCGCAATCTGAAAGCTCATTCCACAATTTTTCAATGCTCCATTTTCCTGAAACATTGTGAACCGGAAGTCCAGGGAGTTTTTCTATCAATTGGTTTACGTACTCACTTTCCTCCAAAGTTCCGGTCAGATAAAATTCAAGATGCGGATCCCAGGCGTGAAGCGATTTAATGATATCCCTGAAAGAATCAATGGGATAACGTCTGGCCAGAAGATAATTGCTTGCATTTATGTTAATCAGGACTTTTGTGGAATGAATATCAATTGTTTTTTCAAAGGATTCGTTTGATACGGTTGGCATCAATTCAATGCCCTTCATGAATAATTCTTCCTGATTCATTTTTTCCACAGAATAAATGACCTGTTTTCCGAAGGTCATTGCTCTTTGTGATTCGAATGAAACTGAACTGCCTCCGGCCAACATGGTCAGTATTGTCCGATAAAATCCAACCGAGTGCGAACAACGTTCAAAATCGATAATTAAGCCTGGCTTGCTTAACCGGATAGAAGCAAGAATTTTTAAACAGTCTTTTGAGAATAAGAATATATTTTTCGTACGAATCAATAAAGTGTTTCTAAATCCTATTCGCTGGCAAAGATCATTATTAGAAGATAGTGTAAGAAGGGTGATCCTGCTTTTATCGACCTGGTTCTTCTCACAAAGTGAAGCGAGCCTGATAATACTGCCAAGTCCCATAAATTTTATTACCAGAATTTGATGTCCGGTTTTTGAATCAGTTCGGCTGCTTCGAAGTAGGAACTCAGCAAGCTGATGAGGCAGCCAAAAGAGCCGGTCGATGGTCAACAATGTTTTACCGGATATTCTCATGACCATTAAATTGGAATGTTACAATAATATGGTCGGCCCAACGATTAAATGGAAAATGATCTTTTAAAACATGATCTAACTTCTTCAAAAAAGAATATGCCTTTGAATATTTTTTTATAAAATTCAAACTGGCTGGCGGTGGAGACAATGCCCCAATGCCTTCCGATTTTAGAAATATAAAGTTTTCTGAAAAATCTCTTTTAATTTTTGAAAGAGAATGATAATAGGTTTTGAAAAGCTCACCTTCTAAATGAGCAAGTTGTCCTTTTTTAAATCTTCGGAAAGCGGTTTTTTTTCCTTTAAAGATCCACATCAGCTCCCACAAACTGACCGGAGGCATAATCACCCAGGTGACATAAGCATCCTTATTTAAGAGATCTGGCAATTGCTTTGTAATGCGCGAAAGATCTTCGAAGCAATTCAGTCCTCCAAAATTTGAAAAAACGTAATCAAGCTTTTTTCCTTTTAATAATCCAAGAGATTCAAACGAGCATTGTTTTGATTGTAATCTATCCTCTAATCCGAAATGCTCAATCTTTTCGTTTATTTTTTGGATCATGCCTGGTGCATTGTCTGTTGCGAGAACAATATGTCCTTGACCTACAAGATGAAGTGCATCAATCCCAGTACCTGCGTTTAGCTCAAGAATGTTACTATTGGGTTTTATAAACAGATTAATGTGCTCATATACCCGCTTTCGCCAGTCAATTAAAATTGGATTCGAAAAATCATCCTGATCATAATGCTCCGCCTGTTTACTGAATGCCCGCTGAACAGTGGCATTCTCTTCCAGGGAAGTTATCTGATCAGGCATGGGTAGAGCTTAAGCGTTTGAGTCTGTAAAGTTGCAGTGCCGAGACAGGCAGATGATAAAACATTGAAGCCATTCTCCGTACAACCTGTCCATTAAGTGTGGGTTTTTTTAAAAGATTTTTCAAAATATTAAACCCCCTTTGAATGCGATACCGGCTGTGGACATATCGTTGCAGGATTTTATAATAACCAATGGGAAAAGTATTCTCATAAAGCATTGCAAGGTCATCGGAGTCTGTCCAGTTTTGCTTTTCGTGAAGCTGTTCCTTTACATTTTCATAAAATTTTGTTCCCGGAAGAGGGTATGAGATTGAGATCCCGATTTCATCCGGCATTTCTTTCAGGACCATGGAAAGAGTAGCATCAACATCCTGTTTCAATTCTCCAGGATAACCAAATTGAAGGAAGAAGGCTACTTTAATGTCATGCTGTTTCAGTAATTCTGTCGCCTGATGGATCTGCAAAAGTGTAGTTCCCTTTTCCATTGCATCGAGAATTTTTTGTGACCCGCTCTCCGCCCCAAGCCAAACTGTTTCACAGCCACTTTTCGCAAGTGATTGAACAATATCTTTCTCTACTATTAAATCAACTCGTGATTGGATTTTATATCGAAATGAAAGTTTTTTCTGAATGACCAAATTTTTAAAACGAGCTACCCAGCCGGGTTTCAATCCAAAAATATCGTCGCACATCCAGAAATGGTTTGGCTGGTAGTTCTTTAACAGGTATTCAATCTCATCAACAACGTGTTCTGGTGTACGCGAGTTATAGCGATTGCCGTATATAGGCTTTGCACACCAGTTGCATTTGTAAGGGCAACCTCTCGTAGTGGCAAGGTTTAGTGAAAAATAGCCGTGATGATTATTCCAAATGGACTTATACGGAGATATATCAATTAAATCCCATGCAGGAAGTGGAAGAGTATCCAGATCCCGTAACACCGGTTTGGGAGGATTAACAGTTGATTTTCCATTATGTCGAAATACCAAACCACTTACTTCTGAAACATCTGCATTTTGATCAAGACAGATAAGCAGTTCTCTTAGTGTTTCTTCTCCTTCGCCACGTATTACGTAGTCGACGTCGTTTTCAAAATACTTTTCGAAATGATCGGCTGAGTCAGAGCTATTGATAATTACCTTGCAGCCATATTGCTTGCCAAGGACTGCCATTTTGTAAGCGGCTTCGCGCATTACCATCAAACACATCTTCGTGAGATAGTTGAATCCGTCATCATAGATAACTAAATAATCTGGTTGCTCTTTTTGTAATACTTCCTTTATTTCAAGAGGACTATCCCGCAGACTTGCATCAAAAATGGAGAGAGAGAAGCCTGCATTGCGAATAACGGCAGCGGCCTGTAATGTTCCTAAAGGTGGATATGGCTGTTTAAACCTCCATTGCTTTTGGTCGAGTTTATAGAAATAGGCATTCGCGAACAGGATCTTGCTCATACTTCAAGACTTATACCGTGTTGTTGTTCAAATTCGTGGATTTTTTTCTCATATAATGAAAGTACTTTCTTTTGATAAAACCCTGGATGACTTCTCGATACGTGGCCCTTAGATTGAAAAGCGATTGAGAAATCATGTTCGTTCAGTACGTGTTGGTAAGTTTTCTTCCAATGAATGGTGAATTTCTTCATAAGCCACCCATCAAGGTGATCCAGAAGTTTAGCGGGAATAATTTTTTCTCCTATTCTCTTGACGACATTGCTGTTTTCCTTCCCAAGGCAATTCGTTGGTTGATGATTGGGCAAGTACTGATGGTACCACTCATTGACAGTTTGAAATTGATGTACAAGATCTTTTCCAAACATGGGTTTTAACGTAGACGCTTCAATGGCTGTAAAAATATTTTTTTCTTCAATCTCAAGACTTTCGCTATCAATAAAATAGTTAGTGCAAAAGTATTTATGAGAGTTAAATAGAAAAATTCGTCGAAAGATTGCCATCGCACCTCGAACGAGCCACAATCTTCCTTTTGCGGTAATGATAAAATAGTCGATATCGCTTTTATTATCCATGTATCCTTTGGAAATGGAACCTGAAAGCATAACGGATCTCACAAATGGAAAGAGAGAAATGAACGTGGAGAACATTTTCGCAATTCTTAATTTTTTTAGCGCCAATTGATTTCCTGCCTTCCGGCGAATTGCCAGGGCAGGATCATCGTGAAGAGAGTATAATCCATTTAACGTATAGATAATTTTCCGGTCGGTTAACGTTACAAGTCCCGTTTGCCATTGACTATCCAGTAGCTGAGGTGAAAACGAAAAAATCTCAGATTCCGTAAGCGGATATTGAAAGATATCAAAATACAGCAAGGTCAGCAAAATGCTTTTTTCTTTTTCAGGTAAAGGGGCAATATGACGAAGCGACATCATGCTTGTGTGTATCGAAAGAATAACGATTGAAACATAGTAAAGAAAACAATTCCTTTCTGTCTGGCCAATACGCTTTCGGTAAAACACATCAATCCAAATAGAATCGCGAATGCAACATGGGCTGGCTGCAATTGAAATGAAGCAAAAATTGGTCTGAAAATACAAATAAGCAGTAGTAGTAGTCCAATGACTCCAAGTTCCAGCGTTGTTTGTA
The DNA here is from genome assembly GCA_025363495.1 of Cyclobacteriaceae bacterium. Taxonomy (GTDB): domain Bacteria; phylum Bacteroidota; class Bacteroidia; order Cytophagales; family Cyclobacteriaceae; genus ELB16-189. The sequence goes on from JANYDR010000218.1 coordinate 11,768, forward strand.
AATATTGATTGTGAGCATTGTAGCCCTTAACGAAATCTGCAGTGCTATATTTTGTGTAATAGGCCTGCAGAGTAGTCTGGCTGTCTCCGGTTCCCACTCCAAGGAGCCATGATTTTTTAAGTTCTTCAAGAGAACCACTCCATTCCAATAACCTAAAGCTTACTGAGTTCCATTCCTTTTTATTTTGATCAATTCGTAGTGATGTATGCAGCGGTTCCTGTAATAGCCTGAATCGTGAAACAGGATTAATAAAAATCAAAATTAGAAGCATGAAAATGAATAAACTTGGAACAATAAGAATTTTGTAATTTTTATTTTTCATTACATTGAAAAATGTTATAAAAAAAAGAAGGACAAAATACGATATGATTGCCATACGTGAGGCTAGCAAAGCAATTGAAATAGTGAATAATCCTATGAGGACAAGTCCAGAGATATTTATTTCAGATTTATCAAACATTTCTTGGGTCAGCATCGCCATACAAAATATAAGATACATTGAGAAGTAAGCTGGGTGTACATCAATCCAGTTGCCTAATTGAATATATGAAAAATATTCCCATGTTAAAGAAGCGGAGGGATTGAGCAAATAAAATTGCTCATTGGTGTAGGCATCAAAATTTTGAGGTGCAGAAGAATGATTAATTATATTAAAGATTGTCCAGATAAAGCTTATGACAATAACGATGAGGCAGGAATAAATGAAGCCTTTCTTTAAGATGTCGAAGTGCGACGTTGTGAGTGGTTTGCCACTGGCAGTAATAATTGGAAATGCCAGAAAAGCCAATTTCTTTTCAACCTCAAAGTTGCCCTCCGCCCGATGCTCGGAGTAAATAAGGCCTATCACATGCATAAAAAAGAAAAGGATAAATGGCCATATCCAGTACGCACTCTTAAGCCTTTCCCATTTTTTGGAAAAATTTAATTCAGTCAGCCAAACCAACGCCAGCAGAATAAGTGAGAAACTATTGAGTGGAATTGTAAAAGGTAACGTTACAACACAGATCAACCAGGCAGTGAGGTAAGCAGTATCGTAGGAGATCCTACTCATTTAGCGGTTGTTGTACGATTGTTCTCTTAATAATTACAGGCTCGTACTTTAAATAAAAAGTTGGATGCAATGCGGCCTCATTAATTATTCTTCTTTCCTTATCGAAGAACCATCCCCACTTATTAAAATATTGGATAGCACTTTTCAAATTGTACCATGTCATTTTAAAGTTTTTGTAAGAACCACGTGCATGAGTATGGTAGATCTCTGCGTAAGGAAAGAATATTGTATCGAATTTCTGATGAATTCTTCGGGATAGATCAGTATCTTCTGCATATAAAAAGAAACGCTCATCAAAAGGACCAGTTTGTCGAATGGCAGCCATGCGCAAAAACATAAAACAACCTGAAAGAAAGGGGACGTTCATTATTTTATTATAGTTACTTGAATTCATTTCATAGTGATCATTTATTTTTTTTAGCCATTGAATGTTATTGGGTAGAAATCTCCTCGTGCCGAGATTAAAGGGAGTTGGAAGTAATTTGCAAAGACGCTGAATGGTGCCATCGGGATATAATACCTTAGGCATCACCAGACCTGTTTTTGGATTTTCTTCCATGTAGTAGAAAAGTTTCTCCAGTACATCCGCATTGAAATAAACATCAGGATTTAACACCAAATGATAGGATGATAGGTTAGAGACTTCCTTTAATGCTAAATTATGTGCTTTGCCATAACCGAGATTAGAGCCAGTGAAAATGTAATTGCAATTAAATGCTTCACAAATTTCCTGTGCAATGGGCAATGGAGAATTGTCAATAATAAATAATTCTCCCGCCAAGGGACTACTTAGAAAACTTTTGATAGCCCTTTCTAGATCAGAAAGGCTATTGTTGTAGACAACGATAGAAGCAGTGATCTTAACCATTTTAATGTTCTAACAGCTCTTTGGCTAAATGAAATCTTAATTTTATCTTTTTTCTTAAGGAATTTACACTGGGGCCGCCCGTAGAGGAGTAGTTCTTTGGATGCCGCCTGTGGTCAACAAGAATTTCAGGTATAAACGTAACATTAAAATGACGTTCGGCAACCAGGCCGATCCATTGGTCGTGGAGAATAATATTCTCCGGAAATGGTAGAGACCTCTCTAAAACAGTTCTGTGAAAAGCCATACAGCAACCGATAAAGGAGTTTTTCATTAAATTTTTCAACAGACCCGATTTGGACCTATTATGCTGAAAGAATGAATTGTAAATCGGCTGAAGATTCTCGTCAACGACCCGGCAATCACAAATAACAAGTTCACTGCTCACTAGAGCGTTCTTCATTATCTTGATTTTATCCATGTGCCACACATCATCTTGATCAGCAAGAAAAATAATGGTATGAGTACAGTTAGCTAATGCGTATTCGAAATTCTTTGCGGGGGTTCCGAATCTTTTCGATCCTATAAATTTAATTCTTAGATCATGATAAGATGTAATAATATCATGGGTTTTGTCAGAAGAATTGTCATCAGAGATGATCAACTCATCATTTACCTCCAATTGAATAAGAATAGAATCAATTTGCTGGTGGAGATATTTCTCACCATTGTGTGTGGCCATACAGACGGAAATATTCATATAGCCGTTGTTTTCTGAAACCATCGCGGAATTCTTTCGGTAAGCGGTAATAGAAACGGATAAACCAGTTGAAGTCCCAGGCCTGTAAACCGAATGGTATTATCATAGAATAAAAAAAGATACATGGTGTTTAAAATAGCAATGCCGGTGAGTTGATACCCATTGACCGGAAGATGTCTAACATAAATTAATGGGAGCAATAAAATGAATATACTCATGATAAACATTCCAATCCAGTCCTGGTAGCTAAAACTATGAGAATATACAGTTGAAACATTGAATGGTCCAGGGATAGTATTTTCTTTTTCACGCTCAACCCCACTCATGCGATTTGTCCTTTTTGAAATAAAATCAAAAAGCATTTCATTATTAATGTGCTGTGCAAGCCTGTTTAGCGAGAACGGTGGTACCTGAAAAGTATTAATGTTCTCCTGAAGGTTAGCGATAGGTGAGGAAACGTAGACGTATCCCCAAAAAAATTCTTTAGGGATCAACGATCCCTGAAAGGGGGCAGATGCCTTGCCTATCTTTAAGAAAAGGTCAGGATTGTATTTTTCCTTTGCTTCGAAAGAAACTCGTAGAGTTCCCAATACTCCGAAAAAATAGATCAGAATGATAAACCCCACGGTGAGGGCAGAAGCACGTTTCCATGAAAGGGAGGGAGAAAGTAGTAAATAAACAAAAGCGCTTGCTACGATATTGAAAATGAGCATCGCACGACTGTAGATCAACAGAGCTGCAAAAAGATTTATAATGTAAAGGTTGAAGTAAATACGCTTATGACTTGAGATGAACAGCGTGAAAATATAGACGGTAAAAAAGGACCCAAATGTTACGGTAAACACATGTAAAGAAGGAAATCCAAACAGTCGGTAATTGTAAGGCTGGTTCAATAGAATTTTGATCAATGGAATTCCCCCTTCATAAATAAAATCTATGGTCCACAATCCATACAGAAAAAAAGTTGTAATAACTGGATTGAGAAAAGATTCGGAGGGTGGAGCTGGAGGAGAGATCTTTGATTGCCAGTAAAATGAAAAAATGAGATGGAGAATTATAGTCAGAACGAGGAAACCAAAAAGCTGTAGAGTGATTGATGGGTATAAGTCAGACCAACCTAACGCGTAGGCTAATAAGGAAATAGTAAATGCAGCTGCGTAACTGGAGTATGGATTGATCATGATCTACGGTTGAAAAATAAACCAATAAATCGAAGGGAGTTATATTGCAGGGAAAGTTTAATGCTGCGAAGAAAGGAACGATAATAAAAAAGGAATGGCATATGATCATTTCCCATAATGGTTGAGGCCTGAAGGTAAATCTTAAAACGGTTTACCGCTTTAAGTAAATTGACACTTTCCGACGACGAATGTTTATGGTTACATTCAGCATCAATAATTATGATTTCTGATGTATATTGTTTTAGTCGTTTAAAAAAATAAAAGTCACTGAAATCAAGCTTTAATTTTTCGTTGTAACCACCCACTGCTTCAAAAGTTTCAACATCAATCAACAGTCCGCTATTAATTACTTGTATCTCTTCAAGATTTTTTCTTCCTGACGTGATATTTTTTAAGCGCTTTCCCGATGTGATGCCTCTTTTGAAAGGTGAGATAAGACCTTTTTCATCAATCAATTTAGGGGCAAATAGATGACAATGAGGATATTTGTTAATGGATTCGCTGTAGCACTTGTAAATATTTTCTACGAAAGTGGTGTCCTGATCGGCCAATAGAAGCCATTTTAAATTGAGTTGTTTTGCCCTACTCGCTGCCCGATTATACGCACAACTTACCCCTGGATTGCAGGTGTCGTGAATGTATTCGATAGTCCAGACATTACTAATGGGAATAGTTTGCGCGATGGGGGAATTGTCGTAAACACAAAGCCTCCCTTTTTTTTGAGTTTCCTCCAACCCTTGACTCAGTGTTTGATATGCAGGTGAATTCTCCAGGTTCATTTCATAAAGTACGAGCACAGTAAGAATTTCGTTGGTCGTATCCACAGGAGTTTGGGAAATAAGTCTCTCAATTTCCGAAAAAGAAGTTATATCATCTATAATCAGCGTTCTAAAGGGATACCGAATTATGGTGGAGTTTTGTTTTTGTACCCGATTAGTATAATTTTCAATAGATTAAAATAACATTCAACCAGTAAAAAATAGCGGTGTATGGAGATTGTGTCAACTATGGCGGACTACAAAAGGGCCTATGAGCAAAGCGTAGCTCATCCTGAAGACTTTTGGAGCGAAATAGCAAGTGATTTTGTGTGGAAAAGAAAATGGGACAAAGTACTGGAGTGGGATTTCAAAAATGCTGAGGTCAAATGGTTCATCGGCGGAAAAATGAACATAACCGAAAACTGTATTGACCGTCATTTGGCAGAGAGGGCGGATCAAACAGCTGTCATATGGGAACCAGGTGATCCGGGACAGAAAGCAAGAATGATTACCTATCAGCAGCTTCATGATGAGGTTTGTAAAGTAAGCAATGTCTTGAAGTCGCATGGCGTTCGTAAAGGTGACCGTGTGTGCATTTACATGCCAATGGTACCCGAACTGGCTTATGCAGTATTGGCCTGCGCAAGAATAGGAGCCGTTCATTCAGTAGTGTTTGCCGGATTCTCGGCAGGATCATTGGCCGACCGGATTAATGATGCGGGCTGTAAAATGGTATTAACAGCCGATGGCGCTTTCCGGGGTGATAAGAAAGTTGATCTCAAAAAAATCGTTGATGAAGCTGTTGATAAATGTCCTTCCGTTGAAAAGGTTTTGATGCTGGAACGCATTGCTTCCAAACCATCGATGAAGGCGGGAAGAGATTTTGACTGGCAGGAAGAAATGAATAAGGCAGACGCTAATTGCAAAGCCGAAGAAATGGATGCAGAAGATTTGCTCTTTATTCTTTACACTTCCGGGTCTACTGGTAAACCCAAAGGTATGGTGCATACTTGTGGTGGGTATATGGTGCATGTTGGTTATACTTTTAGGACTGTATTCCAATATCAACCTGGACAAATCTTCTGGTGCACAGCAGATATTGGTTGGGTGACAGGTCATTCATATATTTTATACGGCCCACTCTCTGCCGGGGCCACAACGGTAATCTTCGAAGGTATTCCCTCGTGGCCTGATCAGGGTAGATTCTGGCAGGCAATCGAAAGACATAAAGTAAATACTTTTTACACAGCACCCACTGCTATTCGCTCATTGCAGCAGTCATCGGTTGAATTTGTTGAGAAATATGATCTGTCATCGCTCAAAATATTAGGATCAGTTGGAGAGCCAATCAATGAAGAGGCCTGGCAATGGTATAACAAGAATATTGGTAAGGAGAAATGCCCTATCGTTGATACATGGTGGCAGACGGAAACAGGTGGGATTATGATTTCACCAATAGCAAATGTTACAAAACTTAAACCAGCATTTGCATCATTCCCTTTACCAGGCGTTCAACCTGCGGTGATGGATGAAAAGGGAAACGAAATTTCAGGGAATGGAATCGAAGGAAGACTTGCTATTAAATTTCCGTGGCCTTCCATCGCCCGCACGATTTACGGAAATCATCAACGGTTTAAAGAGATTTACTTCTCAACTTTCTCTGGGATGTACTTTACAGGTGATGGATGCAAGCGCGATGATGAAGGCTACTATAGAATTACCGGAAGAGTTGATGACATTATTATTGTCTCAGGTCATAATCTTGGCACTGCCGAAATTGAAAACGCCATTGATGAGCATAAAGCTGTTTGCGAGACAGCCGTTGTTGGATTCCCTCATGATATAAAAGGGCAAGGGGTTTATGCTTTTGTAATTTGCTATGAAAAACCAAAGGACGAAGAGAAGTTGCGTCAAGAGATACGGGATACTGTCTCAAAAATAATAGGACCCATTGCCAAACCAGATAAAATCCAGTTTGTTTCGGGATTGCCAAAAACGAGGTCAGGGAAAATCATGAGAAGAATTTTAAGAAAAGTAGCAGAAGGAGACACCTCTAATTTAGGCGATACGACTACACTCCTTGACCCCACAATTGTTGATGAAATCACCAGGGGGGCGTTGGGATAGTCGGGTTACTTCTATTACCTTGGATTAGATAAATGCCCACCAATAACCTACTAATGCTTTATCGTATCCTTTTATTTATTTGTGTTCTGGCCGTTGCTTCATGCGTTAATAATAAAGATTATACGCTTGATTCTCTGACAATTACCCCCACAGAAGCAGTACCAATTGCGACCGGGAATATCAGCATATTGGATTTCGCGTCAGATAAAGATTCCTCCTATCTTAAAACATATTCAGACGGGTTACTTTATTTTTCCTACTCGCAAACTTTTGCCTCCCGAGGAATTCGTGCTTTGTTTGACAAACCAGCAAATAACAAGGTCTCAGTATCCCTTGATTTACCAACTGGAAGCTTGCCACCCAGCACTTCAGATACTCCCTATGGAGTTACAATTTATAGGCAAGTCAATCTGGATTTTAGTCCAGCTCAATTAAGTGAAATGTTGCTCAAGGGGGGCTTCGTAAATTATACTGTAAGCTTGTCACAAGCAACCAATCCTACGCTGCCACTGGAATTGGACATATCCCTCACTGATGTAGTGGATAATACAAGCCAGGTGCCACTAAGTATTGCAACATCTGTCGGGAATGGCTCTAAACCACTTAACAATTATCTGATCAAAATGACTAATAATAGTTTCAACATAAAGTTGGATCTGATTCTCAAGAAAAGAACAAGTACCGTTTTCATTCCGCCCAACACAAAATTAAATGTAACGATGACTTTTGATACGGACTTCGCATACATCAAAGGGTTTTTTGGTGATCGGACTGTTTCTATTCCAGCGCAAACAGTTGACCTCACTGTTTTTAATTCCTCATTGGGAAAGACTAAGGTTTCTTTTGTGCAGCCAGTATTAAAACTATCGGTACTTAACGATTATGGAGTTCCAGACGAAATAACCTTTTCGACAATTGAAGGAAGTAAGGCGGGGGCGACAATTCCTTTTCAACTCAATCCATCAAGTCCTATAAACATTAACGCTCCGGCAACGCTGGGAGCCTCTGCAACCACAAACATTACGGTAACTAATGCCAACGCAATCATAAATTTTGCCCCTTCTCAACTGAGCTATGCAGGCAGTACCAGGATTAATAGGGGATTATCTTCCGGGAGCAATTTTCTTGCAGACACCAGCCAGTTACACATAACAATGGCTGCTGAGGTCCCTCTCTATGGGCAAGTTTCTGGCTTTTCGTTGTCCGATACACTGGCAATTAATCTAACAAGCATTAATCAATCCAGCGTTATCTCAGCGGCGCTCCGGGTGAAGGGAGTAAACGAAATCCCCCTGGATGTAAACATGCAACTCTACCTCACTGATAAGAATTACAAGGTTATTGATTCATTATTTACAACCAATCAGACCCTTTGGGTAAAAGCAAGTAGTGTAACAGGTCTTGGTGAATTGGCGTCAGCGGGTGTTAGCGATCAAAAATTTGATTTGGTGACGGACAAGATTAATAAATTGTTTACCTCAAGCTACATCATTGTAAAATCCAGATTAAATACCCCCAAAGACATAAGCGGAACTCCTCTGAATGTGAAATTTAAGTCTAGCTATAAGATGAAACTGGATCTCGGATTATTGGCCAAATTGAATATCACAGCGAAATGAAAAAAGTGCAATTCCTTTTGATCCTTTGCTTTGGCCTATTGAGCAATGCATCCTTCGCTCAGACGGAGAGTACCCTTTATTTCATGAATAGTCTTCCTCAGGTAGTGGATGTAAATCCCGCCATTATGCCTCGTTATAAATTATCGATTGGGTTACCCTTTATTTCATCTATTGGGGCTTCATATTCAAATAATGGTTTTACATATAATGATATGATTTCCCGTACGAACGGTGTGGTCCAGGCCGATCTTTCGAAATTCACAAAGAATCTTGCGGAAAAAAACTATATCACACTTTCTGCTCAAACCGATCTTTTCAGGGTCGGAATTCGCGTCGCGCCCAGGTTCTATGTGATGGCAAGCTCCTCCGTTAAAGTTTACAACAGGACTATGCTGGAGAGAGGACTTGCTTCCTTGATTGTGGATGGCACCGCTCCGATTGTTGGAACTTATTCAAATACAGCGCCGCAAGAAGAGGCCTTGTCATATATTGAAACTGCCCTCGGCATGGCCTTTCAGGTAAATGATAAATTGACCATCGGTGGGCGACTAAAATATCTTAACGGGATAAACAATGTGACCACGAAATCTTCTTCGGCAATAGTTCAGGTATCAGATACTTATCAGATCACCGCTACGGCCGCTGCTGATGTCCGAACCTCCGGTATCAACAATCTTAATACATCAGGATATAAAGTGAAAGATCATATCGGGGATTACTTTAAGAATACTGGTTTCGGTCTTGATATCGGGGCCACCTATAAGTTTATGGATAAATTAACCCTTGGTATCAGCATTACTGATATCGGATATATCAATTGGAAAAACAATACGTATCAATACTCCCTCGATCCTGCAACAGCCAAGTACACATTTTCAGGAGTAGACGTTAATCAGTTACTGAATAATAATAAAACCAGTTTCAGCGCTCAGTTGGATTCAGCAAAGAAAAAATTTGAAATGAAGGAATCAGCATCGGGGTCCTACTCTACAATGTTGCCAGGTAAAATGTATTTGAGTGGTAACTATCAATTGATTAACAACCTTTCTGTCGGCGCATTGTTCTTTAGTGAGAATTTTGCGGGACGCTATTCAGCCGGTATGACAGGATCGGTAAATAAGAACTTTGGAAAAGCAATAAGCACCTCATTGAGTTATACTGTATCCAATCGTTCCTATAACAATATTGGAATGGGCGTTTCTTTTAATCTCTCGCCAGTACAATTATACATTGTAGGCGACAATCTATTGAGGGCGCCGGCTTCCCTGATTGTCAATCAAAATATTAACTCATATCTCAATAGCTCTCAGGTGATTAATGTGAGAATGGGATTGAATTTAGTGTTTGGATGGGATAAGGGATTAAACAAAAAAGTGGCAGTCGAGGATAACACTCACAATCCGGTACTGAAAAAGAACAACGCGAAAGTGAAAACCACTTTCGGGCGTGCTCCTCAGAAAGTAAAGAAAAAGAGGACAAAAAATTCAAAGAGTAGATCTAAGCCTCCTGCTTCGAAGATTGGACGTTAATGATCAAATGTTATCAGCTATAGTTAAATAATTAAATTAAGGGTTGTTGGGGTAAAGCATTACCCCCTTTGCCTTTTACTGCCTACGTGAAAAATACTTTATAACAAAAAAGCCCTGAAATCATCAGGGCTTTTTTGTTATAAGAGAGATCAACCAAATCAACTTCCACACGCTTCACATGCATCCGGATTATCCAGTGAGCAGGCCATGTCTGCGCGCTTCTGATCGTAGGCCATCGGCTGAGTTTCGTACTGGATAGCCTGTTGAGATTCCATCATCACCGGTGCTATTACGGTCTGAAGGGCAGATTCCATAACAGCTCCTTGAGCGATAGCTTCAGCAGGAACTTGCTGCATGTTGGACTTATCAAGAGTAAACTTGATAGCGTCTGCAGCGGCTGTAGAGCGTAGGTAATACATACCTGTCTTCAACCCTTTTTTCCAGGCATAAAAGTGCATGGAAGTAAGCTTGCCGAAATTCGGGTTTGTAATATGAATGTTCAGACTTTGTGATTGGCAGATATATGCACCACGGTCAGCTGACATATCAATGATTGACTTTTGAGAAATTTCCCAAACGGTCTTATAAATATCCTTTAGATTTTGAGGAATCTCCGGGATAGACTGAACTGATCCGTTTGCCCCAATAAGTTTCTGGCGCAATGTATCACTCCATAATCCGGCTGCCATCAGGTCTTTCATAAGGTGCTTATTGACCACAATGAATTCGCCGGATAATGTTCTGCGCGAATAGATATTGGACGTATAAGGCTCAAAGCACTCATTGTTACCCAGGATCTGAGAAGTAGAAGCTGTTGGCATCGGAGCCAACAACAAAGAGTTACGTACTCCATGTTGCTTCACATCTCTTTTAAGTTGCTCCCAGTTCCAACGATTTGAAGAAGGAGTTACTCCCCACATATCAAACTGGAAAATCCCTTTTGACACAGGTGATCCTTTAAAGGTTTCGTAAGGTCCCAGCTCTTTGGATAACTCCATAGAAGCCTCCATGGCACCAAAATAGATGGTTTCAAAAATGTCGCTGTTCAGGCCTCGTGCTTCTTCCGAGTCAAATGGCATACGTAACAGGATGAAGGCATCAGCCAGTCCCTGTACACCCAATCCAATCGGGCGGTGACGCATGTTTGACTTCTTTGCTTCAGCTACCGGATAGTAATTCACATCGATCACTTTGTTAAGATTGCGTGTAGCCACTTTCGTGATCTCATACAACTTCTGGTGATCAAACTTTCCGTCGATAACAAATTTTGGCAACGCAATAGAGGCTAGATTACAAACAGCAATCTCATCTTCTGAAGTATACTCTATAATTTCAGTACACAAGTTGCTTGACTTGATAGTACCAAGATTTTTTTGGTTTGATTTTTTATTAGCGGCATCCTTATATAAAATGTAAGGAGTCCCTGTTTCAATTTGTGATTCAAGGATTTCGAACCACAGGTCCTGAGCCTTTATTTGTTTGCGGAACTTGCCCTCTTTTTCATACTTTTCATAGAGACGTTCGAATTCTTCTCCATAGCAATCAGCAAGTCCAGGACATTCATTCGGACAGAAAAGTGACCATGATTCGTTGCTCTCGACACGTTTCATGAAGAGATCCGGTATCCACATCGCGTAGAAAAGATCGCGTGCACGCATCTCTTCCTTGCCATGATTTTTCTTTAGGTCAAGAAATTCAAAAACATCTGCGTGCCATGGTTCCAGGTAAATAGCAAAGCTTCCTTTGCGCTTGCCACCGCCCTGATCCACGTAACGCGCAGTCATATCAAAATTCCGGAGCATAGGTACAATTCCATTGGAAGTACCACCTGTTCCTTTTATATAGGAGCCTTTCGCGCGAACGTTATGAATACTTAGTCCGATGCCACCAGCAGATTGTGAAATCTTCGCACAGTTTTTTAATGTATCATAGATCCCATCAATACTATCATCCTTCATCGTCAACAGGAAGCACGAAGATAATTGGGGCTTCGGTGTTCCGGCGTTAAATAATGTAGGAGTTGCATGAGTAAACCACTTTTCTGAAAGCAGGTTATAGGTCTCAATGGCAGCAGGAACATCTTCTCCATGTATGCCTACCGCCACGCGCATAAGCAAATGTTGGGGACGTTCTACCACTTTACCTTCAATCTTCATGAGGTAAGAGCGCTCAAGGGTTTTAAAACCAAAAAAGTCATAGCTGAAGTCGCGATCATAGACGATCGCATCATCCAATTCAGCGGCGTGAGCTTTAATGACCTTCCATGTCTCTTTCGAAATCATAGGAGCATTTTGACCGGTCTTGGCATCCACGTGCTGGTAGAGTCGTTTCATTGTGTTTGAGAACGATTTACTGGTAGTCTTGTGGAGGTTGGATACGGCAATCCGGGCAGCCAGCTTGGCAAAGTCCGGGTGGCGCGTCGTCATCGTTGCGGCAATCTCCGCAGCGAGGTTATCTAATTCATGCGTTGATACGCCATCGTAGAGGCCATTGATCACCTTCATGGCTACTTCTACAGGGTTGACAAGTTTTGGATCGAGGCCATAGCAGAGTTTTTCGATCCGGGCGGTGATTTTGTCGAATTTGACGGACTCTCTGTGGCCGTCCCGCTTTAATACGAGCATGTATAAAAATTATTTGGGTGTGTAGTAAAAGTTTAAAAAATGATTTTGGAAGGTAATTAAAAATCTTCGTTAAGGGAAAACTTTTGATCAGCTTCTTTTTCAGTGCTTTTCATAACCCCCGCTTTCTGGTATTCTGCCACGCGCTTCTCGAAGAAATTGGTCTTTCCGCGAAGCGAAATCATCTCCATAAAGTCAAAGGGATTGGTCGTGTTGTAGATTTTCTGGCCAACTAATTCATTTAACAAACGGTCAGCGACGAATTCTATATACTGGCACATGAGTTGTGCGTTCATCCCTATAAGGTTCACTGGCAGAGCGTCAGTTACAAATTCTTGTTCGATCACCACGGCATCTCTGATGATCTCAATCACGCGTTCCGACGGAAGTTTGGTAACAATATGTTTTGTATAAAGGTGGCATGCAAAGTCGCAATGCAAACCTTCATCACGTGAGATAAGCTCGTTGGAGAAGCTTAATCCCGGCATAAGTCCGCGCTTCTTCAACCAAAAAATTGAACAGAATGATCCTGAAAAAAATATTCCCTCCACAGCGGCAAATGCAATGAGCCTTTCCTGAAAATTTCCCTGGTTGATCCAGCGTAGGGCCCAATCAGCTTTTTTCTTCACGCAATCCATTGTATCAATGGCATGAAAAAGTTTGTCTTTCTCCTTAGGGTCTTTAACCAGTGTATCAATCAGTAGGGAATAAGTCTCCGAGTGGATATTTTCGATGGCAATCTGAAAACCATAGAAAAACTTTGCCTCCGTGTACTGTACTTCTCCGACAAAGTGCTCCGCCAGGTTTTCATTTACAATGCCATCGCTAGCGGCGAAAAATGCTAAAACATGGGAAACAAAGTACTTTTCTCCTTCGGTAAGATTTGCCCAATCGCGTAAATCATGGCTCAAATCAATTTCCTCTGCAGTCCAGAAGCTGGCTTCGGCTTGCTTGTAAAATTTCCAGATGTCATGGTGCTTAATGGGGAAGAGTACGAATCGGTCTTTGTTTTCTTTGAGAATGGGTTCATCAAGTGGGGTGTTGTTCATATATACCAGGTATAATTTCTTTGTCTGTCAGCGCTCCGGATTTTTTAGAGAACATTGTCCCCACTCATACTATGAGTAAAGACGTTCAATAAATTGTAAGGGAGGAACAAATATTTGAAATGAAGGGTACAATTCAAAGGGCTAATCGCCAGGTGACGTGATGATGAAAATTGTTTTCCTCAAACATATTTTTGAAAGGGTTTCATTCTCATTCACTTATGTCCCTTATGAAAAGTGATATATGAAATGATAATTTTTCAAAAAAAAATTATGCTGGAAATTGCGATCAATTACAGTGGGCTTGAAACGCCATTTTCGATTTAAAAAATCGTCACTTTTTTTAGTCTGAAATTCTTCAACGGCCGGCCATAGTCTTCCATGGAGGCTTAAACCGGTGATTTTGGCCAGCCTGGGCTATTTTATTGAAATTATTGGTTTTTCAGGGTCAGTATTCTATCTTTGCAGTCCATTTTTAAAACCAACTGTCATGTACGCTGTTGTTGATATCGCTGGTAAGCAATTTAAAGTCGAAAAAGACCAGTATTTGTATACTCCTCGCCTGGATGCGAAAGTAGGTGATTCAGTCACGTTTGATAAGGTTCTCCTGATCGATACTGACGGTGCCGTAAAGGTTGGAACTCCGACTATTGCAGGTGCGACCATATCCGGCAAGGTGTTGGAACATGTAAAGGATGGTAAAGTGATTATTTTCAAGAAGAAACGTAGAAAAGGATATGCTGTAAAAAACGGTCATCGTCAACAGTTCACGAAAGTTCAGATTGAAAGTATCTAAGTTTAGCACTTAACAGAAGTCATCAAATAAGTCAGCAGAAAAACGTTTAGATCATGGCACACAAAAAAGGTGAAGGTAAAGTAAAGAACGGCCGGGAATCGGAAAGCAAGCGCCTTGGTATCAAGGTATTCGGAGGCCAAAAAGTAATTGCAGGTAATATTATTGTCCGTCAGCGAGGAACGAAACATCATCCGGGTAGAAATGTAGGTCTTGGTAAGGATCATACACTTTTTGCATTGACTGCCGGGACCGTTCTTTTCAAAAAAGGAAGGGCTGATAAATCCTTTGTTTCGGTTGTAGCCGAGGCTTAAAATAACAAGATTTTTAGAATAGAAATTATACTTTGAAGCACCTGGGAATCTCGTTTCCAGGTTCTTTTTTTTTGCCAAAAGTCATCTTTCTAGGCAACGGTTTAGTTGTCCATCAAAGTTTCACTCACCAAATTTAGGTTACTGAGTTATTCGGTATTCTGATGAATGACCGACCGGGTGTATACATGGCTAGCAAAAATAACAAACGATTGATATTGATTTAAAGGCCGTTTTTTGATTATTTTTTATTACCCAAAGATTCGGTATTTATTAGAATGTTATTAGTTTTTTAGCCTACCCAATTAGGACAAAACAGCTTTACGACTCGTTTCGAATGATTTTGACTTGATCTAAGACTACCGCACCTATAGGCGATAGGTAATTACCCCAAACGGGATTTCCCGGTTGCGGTTTTTCAATCTACTTTCGCGAATAATTAACCTAAACATAACCTATGAAGAAGTTTTTACTAGTATGCTTCTCATTCCTTTTTGCTCTTAGCTCAGCGCGGGCGCAGGAACGGGTAGTCTCGGGGAAGGTAACGTCTACAGATGACGGCACTACTTTACCTGGTGTGAACGTAGTACTGAAGGGTACTACAAACGGTACGGTTACCGATGCGGACGGTAGCTATAAGTTAAATGTACCTTCTGCGGGTGGCACGTTGATTTTTTCATTTATCGGAATGCAAACCCAGGAAATCGCCATAGGCGAACGTTCTGTGGTTGATCTCGGTATGGGTCTGGACTCAAAACAACTTTCAGAAGTTGTTGTAACCGCTTTCGGTATTGAATCAGAAAAAAGATCCCTCGGCACTTCAACAACTACGTTGAAATCGGAAGCAATTGCTGACTCACGTCAGACAAACGTTGTGAACTCCCTTACAGCTAAAATGGCGGGCGTTCGGATTTCAAGCAGCGGTGGTAACGTGGGTGCCTCATCTTCGATTTTTATTCGGGGTATGACCAGCTTTACGCAAAGCAATCAGCCTTTGTTTGTAGTAGATGGTATTCCTATCGATAACAGCGGTGGTGGGAATGCCCTCCAAACAGGTGTATCCAACTCTAACCGTGCGATTGACCTTAACCCGGATGATATTGAAAGCATGACAGTTCTGAAAGGACCTGCTGCTGCTGTATTGTACGGTTCACGTGCGATTTCAGGTGCGATCATGATCACTACAAAAAAGGGTGGACAGGCGAAAAATAAGAATTCTGTAAGCTTTACTTCTAACTACAATCAAACAGAAGTAAATCGTTTACCGGATTACCAAAATACGTATGGACAGGGAAGTAACGGCATTTATAATCCAGGGTCACTTGATAGCTGGGGCCCAAAAATTACTGGTCAGACTGTAACCAATTATCTTGGAAAACCTGAGGTTCTCCAGGCTTATCCTAATAACGTTAAGGAGATTTTCAGAAAAGGAAATAGTGCACAGAATTCACTTAGCTTCAAAGGCGGAAATGATAAATCAAATTTCATTTTCTCCTACTCGAACCTTCATGAAAATGGTGTTTTGAAGAACAACGAATTGTTGAGAAACACATTTCGTTTAGCGGCCAACACGCAGCTTACTGATAAGTTACACGTTGGAGCTTCTGTGAGCTATTTCAATACCACATCACGCCGTACTCCTATTGGTAACCAGCAAGCAAACCCTTTGTTCAGAGGTTTCATAATTCCAAGATCTTATAATCTTACAGGTTATCCATACCAAAATCCTAACGGATCTGAGACGTACTATGATACGTCAACAGATAATCCACTTTGGACGATTGAAAACAATACCTATAAAGATAATCTTAACCGGATGTTGGCTCAGTTTGACATTGGTTATGATTTCACAGACTGGTTGAGCCTGAACTATCGCTTAGGTACTGACTACTACAGCTTGAACATTAAAGCCGTTGATGCCGTTGGTACGATTGGTACTGCCTATACTGCTGCCGCCCAGACCGGGGGTACACAGGATGAAAATATCATTAGCCAGCAGACAAGTTCATATTTGAACCTGACTGCAAAGAAGAATTTTGGGGATTTTGGCACCTCACTTCTGCTTGGTAACGAAATAAACAAAACAACATTAACAGATCAGGGCGTTTCCGCTACAGGTGCATCAGTTAACGGTTTTGGTCAGATTGATAGTTATTCAAATTATGCTCCATTTAATGGTACTGGTAACGCACAGTTCTCTAACGTTAACAGAACGTTGCTGGGTCTTTATGCTCAGGCAACCGTTAGCTATAAGAGCTATGCATACATTAACTTATCAGGAAGAAATGACTGGTCGTCAACATTTGCGCCCAAGAACAACTCTTATTTCTATCCTTCTGTTTCAGGAAGCTTCATCTTCTCAGATGCGTTTCCTTCATTGAAGAATAATAAGATATTCTCTTTTGGTAAGCTAAGGGCAAACGTTGCTAAAGTGGGTCGCACAGCGCCAGTTTTTTCTACAGATACTTATTTCGGAAAATCTAATCCTTCGAATGGCTTCGGACCTAACCTTCTTTATCCGTTCCGTGGTGTTCAGGCATATACGCTCAGTAACGCTTCAGGAAATTCTGATATCAAGCCTGAGTTTACTACTACTGCAGAAGTAGGAACTGAATTAAGATTCTGGCAAGACAGGATATCATTGGATTTTGGTTACTTTGAAACACACACAACTGACATAATTCTTAATGCTCCGACATCAGCTGCGTCAGGCTTCACAACACAGTTGAGAAATGCCGGAGAGTTGAAAACGAATGGTTTTGAAATCACCTTGGGAGTTAGTGCTATCAAGACTAACAATTTTTCATGGGATATCAGTGCTAACTGGACGAGGATCAGAAACAATGTCATAAAGATTGATCCATTGGTTAGTTCTATCTTTCTCGGGGGATTTACAGTTCCACAGACTCAGCTTCAGGCGGGTCAGCCTTATGGTGTGATAGTTGGAAATCCTTTCAACAAGGATGCTAACGGCAATTTGTTGATTACTTCAGCAGGTGCTGGTTCCGGTCAGCCGACAGGTAACACAAATGTTGTATCGGTAATTGGTAATCCTAATCCTGATTGGACTGCGGGTATCACAAACACTTTCAACTACAAAGGAATTGCTCTTTCATTCCTCATTGACATCAGAAGTGGTGGAGATGTGATTTCAAGAAACCTTCGTGACTTGAGATTCAGAGGGGTTGCTGCGGAAACGGCAGATCGCGACAAGACCTATGTAATCAAAGGTGTGTTGCGTGATCCTGTTAATAATCCTGACGGTACTGCACGGGCGTTGCTGGGAAGCGATGGTAATCCAATCCCTAATACAATCGCGCTGAATGCTCAAAACTATTGGACGAGCATCTATAACACCCAAGGTGAATCAATTGTGTTTGACGCTTCATGGGTAAGATTAAGAGAAGCTTCCATAAGCTATTCTTTGCCAAAGAGCCTCTTGAACAAAACTCCTTTTGGTGCAGCACAAATCGTGTTTACAGGAAGAAACCTGTTCTTATATGCTCCCAATTATCCACACTTAGATCCTGAAGTAAATTCACAGGGAGTAAACAACTCGCAGGGTTTTGAATATAACAACTTGCCGCAAACCAGATCATATGGTGTGCTGCTACGATTAAACTTCTAAAATAAATGCTATGAAAAAAGCAATGAAACATACTTATACATATGCCCTCATCGCAGCAATCGCATTGTTGATAGGAGGATGTGGCGACTTTTTAAATGTAAATACGGACCCGACAAGACTCAAGACTTCATCCATTCCCTTGGTTATGACAGGGGCACAAGGAAATCTTGGCTTTATACAGGGAAGTGATTTGTTTTTATATTCTACACTTTTTATTCAACAAATGACCGGTAACGGTGTAACTGGAAGCCAGACTCGCTTCTATGATGCTTGGATTGTTACGAATTCAGATGTGAATAACGCGTGGTCAAATTACTATGCTGGCCCTCTTGCAGATCTTAACTATATCCGTCAAAATACTTATGCTGAGGGAAACCCTCAATACGGTGGAATTGCAAAGATCCTTCAGGCTTATTCATTTAGTACCCTGGTGGATGCCTGGGGAGATATACCCTATAAAGAATCATTGAAAGGCATAAAAAATGTTCAGCCTAAATATGATGCTAATAAGGAAGTATACGATTCACTATTTGTCTTGATAGATGCAGGTATTGCTGATCTTGCAAAGACTAATGTTCGTGCTGTTGGGACTGAGGATTTATTCTACGGTGGCAATATTCCACAGTGGGTAAAATTTGCAAACACGTTGAAACTACGAATGGCACTTCATTATGCTAAAGTTGATGGAGGCGCAAAATTAATTTCTGTCATCGGCTCAGATGCCCCTGGTACTTTCATTAGTAGCAATGCTGATAATTTCCAGATGGCCTATGAGAATGTTACAAACAGGCAGAATCCGATTCACCAGTTTGAAATAAGCCGTGCGGATTATTTGTGGCCTTCGAATTTTCTGGTGTCAATGATGAATACAAAAGGTGACCCAAGAAGAACGACCTTTTTTCAACCATCACCATATCCAGGCACGTCAGCCTCTTATATACCTCAAATCACCGATAACTATGTAGGATTTGATCCGGGTGCGCCGCAATCAGTGGCCGCATCAAGAATGGGAACATACATCCGTGGTGCAGTTACTGCGGATAATGGTGCAAGAACTGGTGGAAACCTGAACGCTACTTCCTTGACTTACACAGGTGCAGCACCTCTTCGTTTGCTGACTTTTTCTGAATATAACTTTATTCGGGCTGAGGCAGCGCTTGTTTATGGTGCCCCTGGTACGGCACTTACATTCTATACAGCTGGTATTAATGCGTCGATGTCTGCTGCTGGTCTTTCTGGGACAGCTGCTACAGCGGCCACTACCTACGTGGCAACTCAAGTAGCTCAGCCATTGACACAGCAACGAATTATCGAAGAGAAATTTGTTGCTAACTATGGTGTTCTTATGGAATCATGGAATGATTGGAGAAGAACTGGTTTCCCTGTTCTACCAAGCAATCCTTCAGCAACTGCCAATGGCAACACCACTCGTCCAAGGATATTAGTTTATCCGTTGAGTGAAACTCAGGTGAATTCTGCGAATTTGCCTGCGAGAGCTTCTGGAACTGTGGCAAGCCTGTTTTGGGATAAGTAACACATAAAATTAAACAGACATGAAAAAGAAACTTATATATATCAGTGTTTTAGCACTGGCTACGATTTTCTCATCCTGTAAAAAAGATGAGATATTCGCGACTAAAGCTCAATCGGCGGGAACAATATTGTTTCAGGTAGACGATAAAGCTCTTACTGGAACTGTATTCGTAGGCGCGATTCAGCCAAGCCTGGATGTATCGGCAGCGCGATTTTCCAAAGCTGCAACGGCTAGTCCCAACTATTTTGGTGGCAATGCCGTCGTTACTGTCAATCTTACTTCGGAACTTAATCACGTGGTTATTAACCTAGTTAATACGACCACAGGTGCTCGTGAGAAGAAAGCTGACATCAATGGAGTTTCTGGAAGTACTGTATGGACTGCTCCATTAACTACGTTAGGATTCGCAAACGCAAACCCAACAGCAGGAAGTACTTTAACGTTTGAGTTTATTGCTTCCAACGCGGATGGAACAAAAACTACAACGAGGGTTTTCCAGGTACAGGTTATTGCATAATTTTAGGTTATCATATAAAATAAAAAGGCTCCCAAAGGAGCCTTTTTATTTTATAAGTTTCGTCCTGCGATAAAAAATATCAGATATCTCTTCGAAGAGTTTCTATTGAAGCATCTTAAGAAGAATGCTCAACCGGCTTTTAAGATTTCTTCTATCAACGATGAAATCAAGAAAACCATGCTCTAATACAAACTCAGCACTTTGGAATCCTTCGGGAAGATCTTTGCCAATGGTCTCACGGATAACGCGCGGTCCCGCAAAGCCTATGAGAGAACCAGGCTCTGCAATGTTAAAATCTCCAAGCATAGCATATGACGCTGTCACTCCACCTGTTGTTGGATCTGTTAATAACGAGATGTATGGAACTTTTGCTTCGTCAAGTAGAGCAATCTTGGCGGAGGTCTTAGCCATTTGCATAAGCGACAATCCAGCCTCCATCATCCTCGCACCCCCCGATCTTGAGATCATGAGAAATGGAATCTTATTATGAAGACTATGGTCCATTGCCCGGGCAATTTTTTCTCCAACAACGGAACCCATTGATCCGCCTATGAAAATGAAATCCATGCAGGCAATCGTAATATCAATGCCGCTCATTTTGCCATAAGCTGTTCGCACGGCATCTTTCAAATCGGTCTTTGCCTGTGATTCTTTTATGCGCTTAGGATATGGTTTTGTATCTACAAATTTTAATGGATCACCTGACTCCATATTTTCATCCAGTTCGGTGAACTCATTATTATCAAACAGGATTTCAAAATATTCCCGTGATCCGATTTTTACATGGTACTCTTCCTCAGGAACCACATAAGCATTATTTTTAAGCTCACGCGTGTGAACAATCTTACCGCTTGGAGATTTAAACCATAAGCCGTCAGGAACTTCCCGTTTGGCTTCGGTAGGAGTGAGAATTCCTTTATCAGTGCGTTTAAACCAAGGCATTCTTGCTGGGCTAAGTTTTATTAAGCTACGGTTATAGACTTATCAAGATAGATATCCTGAATTGCATTTAAGATTTCAACACCTTCCTTCATCGGGCGTTGAAAGCATTTCCGTCCGGAAATTAATCCCATTCCGCCAGCACGTTTATTAATCACAGCTGTCTTCACAGCATCTACCAGATCACTTGCGCCTTTTGATTCACCACCTGAGTTTATAAGTCCTGCACGTCCGCTATAACAGTTTAATACCTGGTAGCGACACAAGTCGATTGGGTGGTCACTTGTTAGTTCAGTATATATACGCTCATCAAGTTTACCGTAGCTGCTGCCGCCGGTATTCAATGCTTTGAAACCGCCGTTGTTCGTAGCAAGCTTTTGTTTAATGATATCTGCCTGAATGGTTACTCCAAGATGATTCGCCTGACCAGTTAAGTCAGCGGAGGTATGATAATCAACACCGTTTACTTTGAAAGCATTGTTTCGTGTATAGCACCAGAGAATAGTTGACATTCCAAGCTCGTGAGCTTCTTCAAATGCTTTCGCTACCTCAACTATCTGACGTGTTGAATTATCGGACCCAAAATAAATTGTAGCGCCAACTGCCGCTGCACCAAGGTTCCAGGCATCACGTACAGAGCCAAACATTATCTGGTCTGCTTTATTGGGATACGTAAGAAGTTCGTTATGGTTGATCTTGACGATGAAAGGAATTTTGTGTGCATACTTGCGTGATGTAAATGCCAGCGCTCCGAATGTTGTGGCAACTGCATTACAACCTCCTTCTATCGCAAGCTTTACAATATTTTCCGGATCAAAATAAATTGGATTCTTGGCAAAAGAAGCTCCTGCACTATGTTCAATCCCCTGATCGATTGGTAAAATAGAAAGAAATCCTGTGTTAGATAGGCGGCCAGTTCCAAACAATGAACCAAGGCTTCGTAATACCTGAGGTGTGCGGTTTGACGGTCCAAAAATGTCATCGATAAAGGTTGGTCCTGGAACGTGAAGTTGCTCTTTTGGAACGGTTTTGCTTTTGTGATTCAACAGGTAGTCTGCATCGGTACCAAGTAATTCTGCGATAGTGCGTTTTGCCATAGTATGATTTCGAAATAGGATGGCAAATATAGACCTGTCCTTTATGGTTTCCAACAGAGTTATTTTGAACAAACGTCACAAAAAAAGGCCTGTTTCGATTGAAACAGGCCTTTTTATAAAGTAAAATATTATCTAAGCTTTCGCTCCTTTTCCTTGAATAACAGTCAATTTTTCTCTGATCCGCGCTGCCTTGCCCTGACGTCCTCTCAGGAAGTATAATTTTGCCCTGCGAACTTTACCAGCCTTTACGAATTCAATTTTGTCAATACTTGGGCTTACGACAGGGAAAATTCTCTCTACACCAACTCCATTGGACACCTTTCTAACAGAAAAAGACTCTCCGTTCGTGCCAGTTCCGCGTCTGTACAATACAACACCCTGAAACTGCTGAATACGTTCTTTATTACCCTCACTGATCTTAACGTGAACATTTATAGTGTCACCTGGCTTAAAATCGGGATGATTAGCGCGCTTTCCTGCTAATTCTTGCTCGGCTATCTTAATTAAATCGGCCATATCGGTATCGTTTTGAAAATGGACTGCAAATATAGGAAAGCCGTGGCAGTCGGCAAGGGAAGAATGTGAAATCGCCTGAATTTGATCAATTTCCCTCCAGAAGGCCCGGGCGCCTTTTTTTGGTCCGTTTCAAGGCATTCTCGTGCTTCCAATTCTCAATCAGCACAGGATTACCTGAAAGAAGAACTTCCGGTACTTTCCAGCCATTATAGTCTGAGGGACGTGTATAAACTTCCGGCGCCACTAGGCCATCCTGAAAAGAGTCCGTAAGGGCAGAAGATTCATCCGATAAAACTCCCGGTAATAATCGTATGATAGAATCAGAAAGTACTGCCGCCGCTAGTTCTCCACCTGATAAGACATAATCACCAATGCTTATCTCGCGCGTGATCAGATGCTGACGAACACGGTCATCAATACCTTTGTAATGACCGCACAGCATTATAATATTTTGCTTCATGCTCAGTTGGTTTGCTATTGATTGAGTGAGAAGCTCGCCATCGGGACTCATATAAATAATTTCATCGTAGCTGCGTTGCGCCTGAAGAGTTAAAATACAACGATGAATAGGCTCGATCATCATTACCATTCCGGCCCCTCCGCCAAAAGCATAATCATCTGTCGTCCGATGTGAATCCGGAGCATAGCCACGAAGGTCGTGTACATTCACCGTGACAATTTCTTTTTCCTGTGCTCGTTTTAGTATAGAGTCATTGAATGGACTTTCTAATAAACGCGGAAGGCAGGTGATGATATCTATGCGCATACGCTAAGTTAAAAATTAAAGGCATTAGGCACTGGGCATTAGGAGATTATCGAAACTTTAAAGCGAAGCTGTCCTAATGCAGAATTCTCAATGCCTAGATCTTCAGGAACCCATCCGGTAATTCCACCGAAATCTTTTTCTTACTCTTGTTGACACTCTTAATAAAAGGGCCGTTTAATGGAATCATCACATCTTTATTGAGGTATTTCACAATCAAATAACGATTTGGGCCAGCCTCCTGTACTTCAACTACATAACCCAATGGACCTTCGTCAATATCTGTGACTTCGAAGCCCAGGACTTCATCATTGTAAAATTCGCCCCGCTCCAATTTTGGACGCTCACTTTTGGGAAGAAAAATGCTAGCCCCTTTCAACGCCAGTGATTGTTCGGGGGTATTTACATCTTCTAGTTTCACATAAGCCTTTACTCCTTTTACAGAAATATGTTGAATGAAATAAGGTGCAAGTTGATTTTGTGGATCAAGGAAAATGGATTTCACTTCTTCCAGATCCGGGCAGTCCGGGCCAAGCACAATTGTCACCTCGCCTTTCAGGCCATGACTTTTTGATACGTAGCCTATTTTAAAATAATCCTTGATGTCCATAGTTAAAAAAAATGCCAACACGAAAGTCGCGCTGGCATTCTCAATACATTGAATGAATTTAAGCTTGTGCCTCTGCTGCAGGCGCTTCTCCTTCAGTGGGAGCAGCTTCAGGTGCGACAGCAACCGCAGCAGCAACTTCAGCCTTCTTGCGAATAGCTTCAGCACGTGCTTCTTTTATCTTTGTCTCTGCATCCTTACGGAGCTTTGCAGCATCTTGTTTAGTCTTGGAAAGAGTATCCTTCCTCGATTGATTCTTTTCCTCCTTGGATTTTTTCCAGTCGGCATGCTTTTGATCAGCCTGTTCCTGAGTGATAGCTCCCTTCACTACTCCAATCTGAAGGTGTTTCTTCAGCATTACTCCATGGTGAGAGAGCATTGCTTTTACAGTATCAGAAGGTTGAGCACCGTTCATGAGCCAATGAAAAGCCTTATTATCATCTAATACGATGGTTGCTGGAACTGTTAAAGGATCGTAGGTACCGATCTTTTCAATGAATTTTCCGTCGCGGGGTGACCGTGCGTCAGCTACTACAACATCATATTTTGCTAGCTTTTTGCGACCTCTGCGGGCCAATCTGATTTTTACTGCCATTTTTCTTCGTTTTTAAAGGTTGGATCTCGTCCGTTTTTTAAGGACTGCAAAGGTAATGGATTTTGGCTTTTTGCCAATTCCGCGCTCTAAAGCTTTAAGGGAATTTTGCCCGCTAAAGTTGTATAATTGAATAATCGATTATTAGGTTTTTTAATCAAAAAGCCTCTATATACATTTGTTACCCCTTATTAAATTTATCGGCTAGCTATGGATAAATATTCTTATATCTCGAACGCTGACGTGGGCTATCTCGACCAGCTTTACCAAAATTACAAAAGTGACCCGGCTTCTGTCGATGCCACGTGGCAGAAATTTTTCGAAGGCTACGAC
>JANYDR010000219.1 GCA_025363495.1 Cyclobacteriaceae bacterium
GCAATACAGAGATCTATCATAAGCAGATGAGCGTATTGCCTTATTCTTCGTCCGTAGCAGGAGCTGTAATCAAACCCAACGAAGAAGGGGTCATTCGCCATCACGCATTGACTGCGATGGAAGAGCAGACCAATATGCAGCTTACGCAGATCCGTCAGCAGATAGAGTTGCTGGCAATTCAGGCGAAGGAAATACAACAGCGCAAAGAGCTGTCGATGATCATTTATGACGCTAAGCTCAGCTTTAACCCAGTGATTGGACAGATCTATAATCTATATGAGAAAGAAGATGGCAGTTACCTTGTTTCAATGATAGGGCCAAAGGAGTGGGGAGCTAAGGTGCCATATAAGAGTTTTGTAGCGGCAGTGAGGTTGCTGGCTGACCATACGTGGAAGGAGGTTTAAAAGGTTACAGGATACAGGTTGCCAGGGATCGAGACATAAGGTTAGAAAATATTACGAATTTAGATTTTGTTACCGTTATTGTTTGTCAAGTCCAGGTGAACTCACCTTTTCTTCTCGAATCCAATTTTATCAAGGATAATCACACCTGACTCAGATTTATCAAATCTAAACTCAATCTTCCTGAGAGCAGGAATTTTCAGTGTTGGAAATTTTTTAGTGAAATAGGATAGAGGCAGCTGATAGCTTGCGAGTGTCGGCTCCCACAAATCCCCAAATGCTTCGGTTGACTGTTCTTTTAGTTTTAAGTATTGGATTTCCCAACGTGGAAGTATTTGAATCACTTCACTTGCAGGAATCGAAGCTTCAACTCCTAATGAGTCAATCAATACAATAGAAAAGTCCGGAGCTGTTTCTTTTACGTCCAGTTTTTCTTCTTCCGTTTTCTCTTTGTCTTTGTCCTTGTTTTTCTCTTCCTCTTCTTTTTCTGACTTTAATTCTTTTGTGTTGCCAGCGCTTAAGGAGAAAGCAAGTAAGTCATCATTAGCAATAGAGAGGGAGGTAATAAATGCATCGGGAATTGAAAGTGAATAAGATGGTTTCCCCACTTTAGTATTTTCTTTCTTCCATCCAATGATAACAGCGCTGTTAGCTTGCTTGTCTTTTCCATCGCGATAAAATAGTTCAGCTTCCCGCCAGACCTTCAAATCACTCGTACTTATCACTGCCCCCTTTACTGATCCTGTTGTCAGATCAATGTCCTCTTCAAATCCTGCCAGTGGGATGAACTGATTATCTTCAAAGCGGTTAAGGTAATCTCCTTTGGGTAACCATGCTTTTCCATATTGCCAATTCCCGAAAAGAGGAATGTATTCCTTTTTATCTTTGAGTGTTGCATCGAGAAATCCCGCGATATATACTTTTGCGGCTTCTTGCTGGTCTTTCTCAGAAATCATTGCTTTTCTGTTTAACAACCAACTATACGGTGCTCCGGCATCTAGTTTCCAGACAGAATTGAATTGTCCGTGATTTCCACCAGGCATGTAAAGACCTGCCTTGAAAAAGTAGGGTTCTGCAGAATAAGTAATACGTCCTGCCTGACGCATGCCAAAGAAACTTGACTCATCGCTATCATAACCACCTTGTAGTGTCAGATAGTTTATATCATTTAATTTCATTCGTCTTGTGTAACGTCTGTCGGTGGGAGCGATGGCAACGATTGAACGTATTTTGAAATTGAAATCAAATTTTAACGAGGCGTCATCAGGGTAGTACGATAATTCATTAAACGCAGCAGCAATGGCAATTGCTTCGCCTCCTCTTGAGTGCCCGATCAAGGCAATTTGATCCATGTTTACTTTATTGAAGAATTGATTATCCTTCGCTTGGTTCCATTCTTTCCAAATACTTAAATGTTTCAGAAGAAGCCAGCCGCGCGTCTGCATTTCTTTTCCGACAAAATCTCCCGACCAGGTGGCATTAACAAAGTTTTCATCAACTGATGCCATAATGTAACCCTTGCTAGCCAGCAGCTCTCCTAGATAAGCATATCCCGGATCTGAATATTCTTCCATTCCGTGATTACCGTGCACAATAAGTACTAATGGAAACGGACCATCTCCCTCCGGGTACCAAACTCTTGCATTGATCGGGAATTCCTTAACGCCAAATCCCCAATACCATTCGCGCATTTTCTTTTTAAACCCCTTCCATTCAGGAAGGAGAAGAGATGCGTCTACACTTTTCGTGATGAGGTTTACTTTTTTTCCATATTCAGGTCTTCGCTTGTCCTTTCCGCTTCCATAAAATAATTTCTTAACGGCATATTTACCGGGGGTAGCGGGATTTTCC
>JANYDR010000229.1 GCA_025363495.1 Cyclobacteriaceae bacterium
CGCGAGGCGTGCATAAAAGGGCGTAAAGCCTACAGCAGGATTTGGATTACTCCAGTTGCCTGCCGCGGGCGTTAAAGCCTGGCCTAATGTAATTGCAGGAATGCCGAAATTATTCAGCGTTGCCTTGGAGCTTCCATTTCCATAAATGAATCCAGGATTCTTTGACGGATCGGGCACTGCCTCAAGATTACCCAGAGCATACTTCTGCGGTGTTGGCGCGGGGGAAACTGTTCCTGAAGTACAATCTGGCTTAGTGCCGTATTGAAGCAAAAGCCTGCCCAGTACCTGATTGTCTGTACCCGGATTTGGAGTTACAAAAAGATTGTAGCCGAGAGTTGCTTTGATGTCGGGCTGAGTAAATGCACCACCACCAACCAATGCAAATTGCTTGGCCATAATTGCAGGCAATGAATTTTTCTGACCGTCTGTAAAGAGTGCTCCGGCTTGTACACCCGCTACGAAAGAGTTACCAATGGCAACAAATTTTGTAAAATCAGCTGTGCCTTTAACCGGCGTGGCTGGTGCGGCTGGTCCTGTAGCGTCCGTTGGTACAATGACATCTTGCTTACACGATCCGAGGAATAGTATCGTGATCAGAATTATATGGAAGTAGTTATTCTTTTTCATTTCTGTGTCTTTTTAATTCGTCAAACGATTAGCGTAAGAATTCATCAAACGTCAGTGAGATGTAATACTGCTGACCAATAAAAGGAGAACCTAAGTTGGTGCGGTAATCAGCACCGCCAATGTTTGTTCCTCCGATCTTCACAACAGTTTTTATGGAAGTGATTTTGTAATTCACTTGTGCGTCGACTACGCCATAGGCCGGAACGTTCCATACTCCATACGAGGACTGCCAGAGGAATGCATCCTGATAGCGCAGGTTCACATTAAAGCCAAGGTTCTTAGCGATCTTCCGATTGCCAACTCCAATACTGTATTTATTTGTAGGAGTATTAAAGCCTGCTCTGAAATCCGCTGACTCATTAGCAGTATAGGCTGCCCAATTGTAGTTTCCTATTAACGTAAAGTTACGTGGTAAATTGTAGGTTACCCCCAAGCCTACACCCTGGGATTTAACGTCCTCACTTGAATTCACGTAAGGTGCGAACGCTGTCCCTGCTGGTATTGGGTTACCCTGGTGTGTGGTAGCTGCTTTGCTATAAATGATCTGACTTCCGATAAAACCTGTATAGCTCGTATAGTAATAGTTAAGATCAAAAAGTAGATTTCCCGCAATTACTCCTTTATATCCTACTTCAAAGGCCTGAAGCTGTTCTGGCTTAACATAAGCAATGTTTGCAGTTTGAAGAAGTGCAGCATTGCCACCTGTAGGCGCTCCGGTTGTTGGATTCAGAGATCCGCCTGAGGCCACATACGCGTTGTAGGAAGTTTGAGACCAGGCGCCTCCATTATGAACACCATATTGAGCAGCATTTGCTTCAACGCTTCCAAGCAGTGTGCCACTTGAAGAAGGGAAGTAGATATACTGTGCCTGAGTATCAGGAATTCTGAATCCGGTTTGGAATGATGCTCTGAAACTGTTGGTTGGATTTATGGAATACACTGCAGAAATTCTTGGAGTAGGGTGTCCATCAAAATTGTCGCTCTTATCATAACGGATAGAACCAGTCAATTTTAATTTCTCTGCAATTGTCTTTGAGATCTGACCATAGACACCGTACTGATTGATCTTTATACGGTTGAAGTTAACGCCATCTTTTGGTGCTTCGTTAAAGATCGTACCATTGGAGAACAGATCGTACTGGCGATAGTTTCCGCCAACGGCAATCTCTGCCCACTCTATTTTCTTGAAATTATAATAGCCTTCTGCGTGCCATAATTTTGAGTTATCATAAAAAGAGGCACCACCTTGGGCTGGCAATGTAGTTCCGTTAGGCGATACAAATGTTCCTGTAGGCTTCTTTTGGAAGAAGTTTGCACGAACAAGGTTCATTAGATCAGTAAAAGATTGTGTTCCTGGCTGTGGGCGGTTTCTGTCCGCATAAGCTCGTGCTGACGCAGGATCGCCTGCTGTAACAGTTCCGGTGTAAGTTGGATCAGGATGATATCCCTGCATAGCCAGTACGAAATCGGGTACCCAAACTGTTGCCGATGGAGCGTATGTTTCATTAGCATTACCGCCCAGGGCAGAAAGATTATAAGACTTGCCGGCATCAGTTGCAGACAGATATCCTCTTAAAAAGAAGTTGTCTCCTTTGAATTCAAGCTTATGAAACTGTTGGTTGAAATCGCGAAGAGCATATTTTTCAGTCCCCTGATAAACGGAATTACCACCGCCATAACGATAAGCATAAATAGCCTCTATTTTATCATTGATTCGATAATGAAGAGCTACATCACCTTTTATTGTGCTCGCAGGGCGATCACCAACCATATCTTGTTCTCTGAAGCCAGTCCGTGTGATAGTTCCTACACTTGGTACTGGGGTATTTATTTGTGTTTCATCTCCATACAAGTTAAGGCCATCAAAATTGCGGTTCTTACTTAGATTGGTTTTTGAGTCGGGGTTATTGCGATCCGTTGTATAATCATTGCTAAGCCAGTCAGTGGCTTTCATGTATGAGAAATTAACTTTGAATGCAAATTTGTTATTGATTGCTTTTGCATATCGAACGGAATATTGCGTGAGCGGATTGGAGCCGGCGGCATTTGAGTTTGTTAGACCAGCTTTGACCTGAGCACTTAGTCCCTGGTATTCAAAAGGGCTTTTGCTTTTCATGATCATGATACCATTGAATGCATTCGGCCCATAAAGAGCGGATGCTGCGCCTGGAATTAACTCAATACTTTCAGCGTCTAATTCTCCGAGTCCCATAATGCTTCCGGTTGGAAAATTAAGAAGAGGCGCCTGAGTGTCCATGCCATCCACCCATTGTACAAAGCGGGTATTGGCAATTGTGGCAAATCCACGTGTATTAACTGAGGTGAGGTTCAGGCTACCATTGTTTACCGATACGCCTTTCATGTTGGCCAAGCCATCATAAAAGTCAGGAGCGGCAGACTGCTTAATAGCCAGAAGATCCATCTTCTCAATGGTAACAGGTGACTTCAGAATATTCTCTTCAACGCGTGAAGCTGATACTACAACTTCCTGTCCAAGGAGGGTCTGTTCTTCCAAAGCGACCTCAAGAGCTGCCGTGCTTGCATCTTTTACCTCGATTTCCTGTGATTTGAATCCTATGAAAGAAAACACAAGAGTAAGGGGAGGAGCTTCATTAATTTTAAGGTTGTACTTTCCATTTGTATCGGAGATCGTTCCAATCACTCTTCCTTTCACGACGATATTAACACCCGCAAGTGTTTCACCGGCAGCATCTTTCACCGTTCCGGAGACGGTAGTTTGCGCTATTAGATTCGCGGCCCCCAGTAAAAGAAAGAGCAATGGGAGGAGCGACCGTATGTAGAGTTTTGTCATATGGGTTTAAATGGTTATTTCGCTAAATCTACAAGAATTTGTGCAAATACAAACGTTTGTGGAAGCTTTTTTGGGTCCATTTAAACCGTGATAGATTCGGCAGCCTGACAACTCCAGTGAGCGTCAGACTAAGATGGAGTTTATCCCTTTCCAGACTCTTGAAGATGGCGGGCAAGGCGTTCACAAAGTGCGTTCATTTCATTGGCGATGAATTCATCTCCTGTCGAACTCAAAACACTTTGACTAAGTCCTCCCACGCAGTCAATATAAAAGCGTTTCATGTCTTCAACAGGCATATCCTTGGCCCACAGATCGATTCGCATTGTGTTTTTTTGCTGATGGTCCCAAAGATTTATGCTGATTGCCTTCGTTTCCGAAAGTCCGGATTCGGGTTTTTCTGTCGCGTCCCACTCTATTTTTTCGGGAATGTTGTTTGAGTCTAGTTGGATGGTGAACTGAATAGTAGATTTTTTCATCTAGTTAATTTGAAGATTCTAAAATTATTTGATTCGGTGATTTGACGATTCGGCGATTCGTTGATTTTTTGAAGTAGAAATTATTTTGGCTGGTATTTTTTTAATACTTAGAACTTGCAAAAGTAGTTCATTGCAATCTGGGTATTCCTCTGAATGCTGACATATTTCCAACCAATATTCAGTTTCATCAGCTTCTTTAGCAGAAATTTTCATTTTGTGAATGAAATCCGATTTTGATTCTGCATTTTGAGCCTCCCTGACATTTGCACCTATAGATGTCCCAGACCGTATAAGCTGATTTGCAATCGCATACTTTCTTTTATTTTCTAACAACTCAACAAATTTTACCAATGCCAGAGAAAACTGAAATGTCAGCCTTACGATAAGGTTCTCCTTGAAACTTGGATTAACCGATATTATGCAATAGACAGGTTGATATTTCATAATTGATTGATTCTGTTAGATTTGAAGAAAGAACGATTAAAACCCAAAAGGTGAAAGAATTACACATAACATTTACCGATAAGAACGTAAGTGCCTGGGGGGGCATG
>JANYDR010000236.1 GCA_025363495.1 Cyclobacteriaceae bacterium
AATCGTTTTCTTTCTGGCCGGTATCCTTTTTCTGACAAGCTGTTCCAATGATCCCAAGAATAAAAATATTCCAAACGCCGCAGGTCTTCCGGGTGATCTTTTTCTGGTTATGGATTCCCTTCAATGGAAAGGACCGCTCGGTAATACACTGGATTCAATTTTTAGCGCAGACATGCCCGGACTTCCAAGGAAGGAGCCTTCTTTCAAGGTGCGCTGGATCAACCCGCGTAAGCTCAACTTTGTCCTTAAACAAAGCCGCAATCTGATCTTCGCTGTAAGCCTGGACAAGAATTCAGAAAGCGCTCAGATTATAAAAAAACTTTTCACTCCGGAGTCCATTGAAAAAATAAAAGTCACTCCTGGCGAATATGTATCAACGGATGCAGATGTTTTTGCAAAAGGGCAGCAAGTAATGTACTTGTACGGAAATGACGAAAAAACATTAATACGAAATCTTGAATCCGGCGGATCAAAGCTGGTTGATTTTTTTAATATCAAGGAGCGTGAGCGAATGACGAAGTCTCTTTTTAAAGCAGGCCAGTTAAAGGGGGTTAGCGAAACTCTTAATAAGGATTTTCAATGTGATCTTAAGATTCCTTTTGGATATAAACTCGTGGAAAAGAAACGAGACTTTGTATGGTTGCGACAGATCAATCCGAAGGATGATAAAAATTTATTTATCGCACGAAAGCCCTACGTTTCATTGGAAGATTTTAAAAAAGAAAATCTAATCAAGTTTCGCGACGACGTTTGCATGCAATATTTATTTGAAGATCCTGAAAAATCAGACACCTATCTTTTAACAGAAACATCAATTCCTTTTATCCCGGTAACTGCCGACACGTTAAATTTTAATAAACACTTTGCCATACAACTCCGAGGCATTTGGCGCTCGCATACATTTGCTATGGGCGGTCCTTTCGAAGGAATCGCTGTGGTTGATGAAGGCACTCAACAGTTTTATTATGTTGAAGGATTTACATTCAGCCCTGGGAAAGATCAAAGAGAGATCATGAGGGAGCTGGAGACGATACTGTATACGTTTAGGACGAGTAAAGAAATCCCAGATGTGAAAAAGTAAAATCTGATACAGGATACAAGTTGCAGGTTACAGGTCGTTAGCCGGAAAACACTTTCCCTTAGTTTATCCCGAACTCACTTCGGTATTCGGCGTTTCTTATTCGAGATTTAAAAATTAATACAAATGTCGAATGTCAAACTTTGAATGTCGAATGTTGAAGTAGATTTCAGTTACGATATTAGTCTGAAACCACTACCTTAGGAGGCTCATACCCTACCAACATGGCAATTAAAATCAGAAAAGAAGACGCCCTCAATTATCACATGATGGGGCAACCAGGGAAGCTTGAAGTAGTACCTACGAAAGTTCTCACAACTCAACTTGATCTGGCCCTCGCTTATTCACCCGGCGTTGCAGAACCCTGCATGGAAATTTTTGCAAACAAAGAGGATGTTTATAAATACACTTCAAAAGGAAATCTTGTAGCTGTAATTTCCAATGGAACGGCCGTTTTGGGTCTTGGAAATATCGGACCGGAAGCATCTAAACCGGTGATGGAGGGAAAAGCAGTTCTGTTTAAAAAATATGCAGGCATTGACAGCTTCGATATTGAAATCGCCGAAGAAGATCCTGATGAATTTATTAAAATCGTAAAATCACTTGAGCCAACATTTGGAGGAATAAATCTTGAAGACATTAAGGCCCCGGAGTGCTTTAAGATTGAACAGGTACTTCGTGAGAAAATGAACATCCCCATCATGCATGACGATCAGCATGGTACGGCGATCATTTCCAGTGCTGCTTTACTAAACGCGCTGGAGATTATCGGAAAAAAAATTGAAGACATCGTCCTGGTAGTCAATGGCGCAGGAGCAGCTGCTGTATCGTGTACAAAACTTTATTTCGCGCTTGGACTGAAGAGAGAGAACCTGATCATGTGCGATAGCAAAGGCGTTCTTCACAAGGATAGAAAAGACCTTGATTCTATTAAATCAGAATTTGTAACGTCGAGGAAATTAAAAACACTTCAGGAAGCTGTCAAGGGCTGTGACGTTTTTGTCGGTCTTTCAAAAGCTGATGTTCTGACACCAGAAGATCTTCTTTCGATGGCAAAAGATCCGATTGTATTTGCGTTGGCCAATCCCAATCCCGAAATCAATTACGATCTTGCAAAAAAAACACGAACAGATATTATCATGG
Organism: Cyclobacteriaceae bacterium; assembly: GCA_025363495.1. Taxonomy (GTDB): domain Bacteria; phylum Bacteroidota; class Bacteroidia; order Cytophagales; family Cyclobacteriaceae; genus ELB16-189. The sequence goes on from JANYDR010000236.1 coordinate 2,222, forward strand.
CCACCGGAAGGTCCGATCATCCTAACCAGGTGAACAATGTACTTGGCTTCCCCTATATTTTTCGTGGAGCATTAGATGTACGTGCAACTGAGATCAATGAGGAAATGAAATTGGCTGCCGTCAAAGCCCTGTCGGCTCTTGCAAAAGAACCCGTTCCCGATAGCGTAATGCTGGCGTATGGCACAGAGAAAATTGAATTTGGAAGAGAATGCCTTATCCCCAAGCCAATGGATATACGGCTTATCACCACTGTAGCTCCAGCAGTTGCAAAGGCTGCAATGGATTCGGGTATCGCATTGAAGCCAATTACTGACTGGGGAGCTTATCATCAGCAATTACAAAAGAGGATCGGAATAGATCAGAAACTTATTAATGATATTATTGATCGCGCCAAGAAATCACCCAAGCGGGTTGTCTTTGCGGAAGCGGATAATATTAAAATTCTTAAAGCAGCCCAGGTTGTTCAGGACGAAGAAATTGCAATACCCATTCTTCTTGGAAACCGTATTGAAATAGAACGACTTATAAAAGAAAACCGGCTTGAGCTTAGTAGCTGTACGATCATTGATCCACGCGAGGACAAGGTTCGTGATGAAAAATATGCACAGGCGTATTATAAAAAACGTCAGCGTAAAGGAGTTACCTATGATGATGCCAAGCGCACCATCCGTGACCGAAATGCATTCGGAGCAATGATGGTGGATTTTGGTGAAGCAGATGCAATGATCTCCGGACTTACCAGGGATTATTCAAAAACAATTCTTCCTTCATTACAAATCATTGGGCTGCGGCCAGGAGCTGAGCGGGTAGCCGGGATGTATATCATTCTTAATAAAAAAGGAACTTACTTTTTTGCAGACTGTACCGTTAATGTAGATCCTACTCCCGAAGAGCTTGTTGGAATTATCGGACTTACTGCACAGGGTGCAAAGTTTTTTGAAGCAGAGCCTCGTGTTGCTGTACTCTCCTATTCAAACTTTGGATCCAGTAAAGGAGATGTTCCTGATAAGACACGGGAAGCCGTGCGTCTGGCAAAACTTAAATATCCGGAACTTATCATCGAAGGGGATATTCAGGCAAACGTTGCCCTTGACTGTGAATTACAAAAAGAGTTATATCCTTTCAGTGCTTTGGCAAAAGAACCGGCCAACACATTAATCTTTCCAAATCTTTCTTCTGCCAATATTGCCTATAAACTTCTAATGGAAATAGGTGGCGCAGAAACAATTGGTCCTATCCTCATGGGTATGAAAAAACCAGTACACATTCTGCAATTAGGAAGTTCCATCCGCGAGATTGTGAACATGACTGCTATTGCGGTAGTCGATGCACAAAATCGCGAGGCTGAAAACATCTCAAAAAAATAAAAAATGATCGCCTATCTCCGGGGCAAGCTGGTACACAAAGAGCCTACTCATATCATCATTGATGTGGGCGGCGTTGGATATCAGGCCTCCATTTCATTCAATACTTTTTCAGAGATCAAGGACAAGGAAGAAATCCGTATCTCAACGTACCTGCACGTACGCGAAGACGCCCATATTCTCTTTGCCTTTGCAACAGACGCTGAAAAAGTTATGTTTTTAAATCTCATTTCAGTGAATGGCGTTGGGCCCAACACTGCGATGATGGTACTCTCTTCCCTGCCACCGGCCGAATTAAAATCTGCCATACTTCGCGATGATACCGCGACCCTTCAGGCAGTGAAAGGAATTGGCGGTAAAACAGCTCAACGACTCATCCTCGAACTCAAAGATAAGCTCCGGAAAAGTGCCGGAGATGATACTCCAACTTTAACAGGAATGGTGAGCAATACCATGCGAAACGAGGCGTTAACAGCACTGATGACCCTGGGTATAACCAGGGTGGCAGCTGAGAAAAGTATTGATACGGTCCTGAAAAAATCAGGAAATACCATTAGCTTGGAAGATTTGGTCAAGCAGGCACTGAAAAACGCATAGAACTACAGTTGAATTCCCTAACCTGGACAAAGAAAAACACCCTCAGACTGGGCATGATATTACTGTCATGTCTCGGTCCGCTCTTAGCTGAAGCTCAGTTTAATAAACGAGACACAACCCGTCAGGATTCTATTCAATACAGGCCGTTATACAGACCAAATTACCGGCCAGCAGATCGATACGGAGATCCATTTTCCAATACTACTCCTCAGTCACCCCTCTTCTTAAAAGACCCTAAAAGCATGAAGGTAGAGGCACTGCCCGATACGGGCCGCACCTACACCATTTATGAGCGAATGGGAACTGTTAATTACAGATCTCCTTCCTATATGACCTATAAAGAGGCATCTCAGCTTCAGAACTCTACGCTGTTAAAAGACTATTGGAAGAGCCGAAGCAAGGCATTGGATGGTGAAAGCGCTGTGAGCAGCAGGAATCTGTTGCCAAAACTATATGTGAGTCCGGTACTTGACCGGATTTTTGGGGGAAGCTTTGTTGAATTGATCCCACGTGGATTCGTTACGCTCGACTTCGGTGGACAATGGCAAAAGATACAGAACCCTTCTATCCCTATCCGGCAACAAACCAACGGAGGCTTTGAGTTTGATCAGCAGATAAATCTCGCCGTGACCGGAAAGGTTGGTGAAAAACTGAAGATCACTACCAACTTCGATAACAACAACCTTTCCGGTCACGGCGAGATTTATCTGCTGATCAAACTCAAAGCCTCCGTTGGTTTGTTGCCGGATAGGGATAGAAGGGTTCTGTATCTTTTGCCATTGTCCACCGAAGTCGAGCGTAAC
>JANYDR010000254.1 GCA_025363495.1 Cyclobacteriaceae bacterium
CAGGGTCGCACTCAATTTCTGAATAGTAAATGGTTTACCAAATCCCAGATTGGTTAGGTCGTATGACTGTATTGCAGCAAATTCTGTATTGTCACTGTCTGTGTACTGTTTTCCAATAAAGCTGTTCACCACATTGAAGTAATAACCCTTCCAGATTACGCGTGCAGTAGCGCTCGCTTCATGCATAGGAGTTAATATTAATTGCTTGTCAAGCTCGTTGGGATTCACATTTTCGTAAATGCTTTGATTGATTGCTTGTGTAAAACTATAATGCGCTGTTAATTCGAGGCTGACCTTACGAACTTGTTTTTGAACAGAACCCTGGACTTCAATTCCTCTTGACCATACTTTCTTAATGTTGTGAGGTGACCATGCTTGAGCGGTAATAGGGCTCCAGAGTATCCAATTGTCTACGTGATTACTAAATATTGCGGTCTTGAGTGAAAACATAGGAGCAGACGAATCGGTCGGAGTTGAGCTAAGATTAAGCCCAGCCTCACCTCCAAGAGAAATTTCAGGTTTAAGATCCGGATTTCCAAGACCACCGGCGCCTTTCCAATACAAATCATTAAAAGTTGGTATGCGATAGTTTCTCGAGAAGTTACCGTATACCTCCACTCCTTTGGAAACTTTCAATTTAGCGGTGACAGACGGTGCGGCTGGCGTGGTATTACCATTAATGATTTCTTCGCGGAGGGAAGTTACAACGTCCCACTGTTGCCCAGGCTTCCATTTGAATGCCCCAAACAAAGCAATCCTGTTACGGATTGGTACATCGGGGCCAAAGGCATCTACCACCCCTTGTTCCCATGTATAGTTTACTCCTGTCGTAAGGCTAGCTGATTTTTTAAAGGAGAAGTTGGCTTCGAAGTTATTTATAAGCGTATTGAAAGTACTGGGAGAAGTGAGATTGGTAACAGGATCCGTATAGTTTAATTCGTGATGAACAAACGCTCCCTGGTAATTGAAATCAAAATCATTCTTATTATAGTTCCAACCCAGCACTGTTCGATAGAATTTATTTTTTTCGGTTGCCTGGCCACTACGAGGGACCGAAGTTGGATTTGGCACTTCATATAGATTATCCTGATACCAGAATTTAAATGTCACCAACTGACGTTGAGAAACCTGCCAGTAATTCTGCTGAAGAATTCCTTTTTGATCATACCCTGTGTGCTGCCTTCGTTCAACCTGGGCAGGGAACGTATTGTTATTAAGAAATTCAAAATCATTTTTGGCCTGACTTAAAAAAACTTTTGTGGAGTTAATAAACTTTTTTCCACTCCAGCTTGCACTGAAATCCTGATAATAATTTCCAAAAGAGCCAAGGTTGGCAAATGTCTTTAGTTTTAGTCCTTCATTAAAACTTGCTTTGTTGCTAAGTTGAATTGTTCCGCCGATTGAACCGTTTCCATAAAGACTCGCCGATCCCCCTGATTGAACGGAAGCGCCATCAATAAAACCTACTGGTACGAGAGATAAATCCAATTGCCCGTTAAGAGGGCTTACCAGATTGATACCATTCCACAGAACGGCTGTATGACTACTTCCGGTTCCCCGAAGGGATGCAGATGCCAGGCCACCGGGTCCATAACTTCTCACATGACCGAATCCGGATTTACGCAACAGGTCAGCAAGACTTCCCCCGGAAGCAAGAGCACGCGTCATGCTATCCACGGGAAGCGTGTATTGAGTGATGGCGTAATTGTTTAGCCGGCTTTGTTCTATGATCACTTCATTCAGCAGCCTGACAGAATCCTTTTTCTGTTGTGCGTGAGTGATGAGTGATACAAAAACACAAAATCCGAAAACAATTGTTTTCAGTTTCATTAACATTTAAAATCGTAATAATATAAATCAATTGACCTTTTCCTTCTTCCCGAGGCAGGTCTAACTATTTGCAAAGGCAGGTCTCCTGGCTGGCGTCTGGTTGCCGGTCTTCCCACCCCGACAAGTCGGTGATAGTGACCCAGAATCTAGGGGCAACCTTTGAAATGACACTCACAGTAGCGGGAACTGCTCCGGATTTACACCGGATTCCCTTTTAATCTTTATGATCTTATAGGATCATAAGAACCAATACAGGTGCAATAATAGATATTTTTTCAGGAAGCTTGAAATGGGTCAAATATTTTTTTAGAAGAATGGTGAGGATTTGAATGAAGGGCACTCTTTATGATTTGGCATTGGACATTAGGTATTAGGAATAGGTAGTAGGACACCACTCTATTCAATTGGGTTGAAGTAATATGAAACACCTAATGCCTGGTACCTAATGCCCAAGGCCTAATGCTCAATACCATAATAATTTAGATAAGTCTAAAATATTATGTAGACTTGCCTAAATTATTTAACCTACCCACCCTTGAAGCTTTCGGTCACACTGATGACGGTTTTACTATGTTTTAATGCTGCCTTCGGGCAATCGCGCATTATTTCGGTAACGGTGCGTGAATCTGAAACCCGGGCGGTGGCCAGTTTTTGTCATATTTCACTGATTAATAGCACTCACGGAACCATCTCAGACGTGAATGGAAAGTTTAAACTGGAAATCTCTAACCAGTCAATTTCACCCAAACTTGCCATTTCACATTTGGGTTACAAGAACGATACGCTAGTCATAACTCCACAGAGAAATGAATACGATATCAATCTTCAGGTGGATGAGGAAACCCTCGATGAAGTAGTAATCACCGGAGTTTCGAGGGCCACTACGATAAAGGAGAATCCTATTTCAATATCGCTCGTTTCTTCCAGAACAATTGAGAGAACAATTGAAAGTAATATTATCGATGTTCTCGCACAGAATGTTCCGGGACTGAATACTGTAAAAACGGGTCCTAATATTTCCAAGCCATTTATCAGGGGACTAGGGTATAACCGCGTTCTTACTCTTTATGATGGTGTACGGCAGGAGGG
>JANYDR010000279.1 GCA_025363495.1 Cyclobacteriaceae bacterium
CCGATCGTCGCGAAAATGGCGCCCCCAAGAAGCACACCGGTCTGATCGAATTTATGGACAAACTCTCCACCGAAATATCTTCCGACAGCCATCAACCCTGTGATAAGGGCGAGAATCACCATTGGCTCGGCACCGCTCTTAGCCAATACCAATTGTGCCCATTGTGAAGGTCCGAATTCTGAAATAGCAGTAAGTGTCATGCATGCACCAATGAAAATGAACAACGGAGTTGCCATCGCTTTAAGATTGCCTTTGAGTGACGCAACTTCCTGGTTTGTCGGTTCGGGAAATATCTGGCCGTAGAAAAGATATGCATAGATCACTGTCGGAATCAGGATGATCCAGATTTGTGCTTCCCAACCGAGATTCATTTTTGTCATGGCCAGGGATACGAGGCTTCCGAGTACGATACCTCCGGGAAACCACATATGAAACCTGTTCAGCAGCGTATTCATTGTCTTTCCGCTGTAGCTGGTCGCAATCATTGGGTTACAGGCGGCTTCCGTACATCCGTTACCAAGACCGATAAACAAAGTTGAAATCAGGAGACCAGTGTAACCCCCTGAAAAGATCGTCAACAAAATACCGACAGTGTGGGCAAAAAAGGCAAAAATCATGATCTTTTTTGGTCCAAGCGCGCCGTAGAATATGCCACCCAGGACCATCGAGATTGGAAATCCTAAAAACCACATCTGGTTAATAAAGCCCAGTTGCTGAGCCGAGAGGTTGAACGTTCGTCCGAGTTCTGGTAAGATCCCCGCACGGATACTGAAAGAAAAGGCAGTCGTGATTAAGGCAAAGCAACTACCATAAAAGAGCCTTTTATTAGTTTGATCACTCATGTTATTAGTTTTAGGGTTTGGTCGTATTGGTTAAGTTGCATAAAATATCCACGTTTATTTTCGCTTATGCAAGCATCTTTCAATCGAATGAATTATTGAAGGTTCTGTGGGTGGAAATACTGCTTATTACTATCTTTCCGGTCGATGAAGTCAGAAGGTTATTTGCTCGGTATTGATATTGGAAGTTCTTCGGTGAAGGCTTCCCTGGTTGAAGTTGGATCCGGTAAAACCGTCGTGTCTTCGCAGTCACCTTCGGAGGAGATGCCAATGCTGGCACTGAATCCGGGCTGGGCGGAGCAAGACCCTGATATGTGGTGGGAACACACTGTAAAAAGTGTTAAAGCTACGTTGGCGAAATCTCAGATAAATCCATCTCACGTCCTTGCCATTGGTATTTCCTATCAAATGCATGGGCTAGTGGTTGTCGATAAAGATCTTAACCCACTTCGTCCTGCTATTATATGGTGTGATAGTCGGGCTGTAGCGATGGGGGAGAAGGCATTCAATAGTCTCGGTGAGAATTTTTGTCTGAACCATTATTTGAATTCTCCTGGCAACTTCACCGCGTCAAAACTCCGGTGGGTTTCAGAGAATGAACCAGCCTTATATAATAAGATACATAAGATCATGCTTCCTGGCGATTACATTGCTTTGAAGATGAGTGGAGAAAAAGTCACCACAGATACAGGTTTGTCGGAAGGTATTTTCTGGGACTTTAAAGAGAACAAAATTGCGTACGACCTGCTTACCAATTTTGAAATAAATGATAATCTGTTGCCAACGATCGTCCCGGTTTTTTCAAAGCAGGGAGAGTTAACCTCTGCTGCTGCCAGTGAACTCGGCCTGGCAAAAGGCACCGTCATTTCCTATCGTGCCGGTGATCAACCCAATAATGCGTTTTCATTGAATGTTCTTGAACCTGGAGAGACGGCTGCAACCGCTGGAACTTCAGGTGTCATTTATAGCGTCACCGATCAAAATGCATTTGATGTGCATTCACGTGTTAATACATTTATTCATGTAAATAATGAAGCCACCAAAAAACGCAATGGTGTATTGCTGTGTGTTAATGGCACCGGTATTCTTAACAGTTGGCTCAGAAAAAATCTAAAAGGTGCAGGTGCCTCATTTGACTATGGGCAGATGAACGACATAGCATCACAAGCGCCAATAGGTGCTGAAGGATTAACATTTCTTCCGTTTGGAAATGGTGCTGAACGGATACTAAAGAATAAGTCTATTCAATCTTCTATTCACGGACTTGATTTTAATCACCATACGCAATCTCATTTTATGAGAGCGGCTCAGGAAGGGATCGTATTTGCCTTGAAGTACGGTTTTGAGATTTTACAAGAAATGGGATTGAGAACGAAGGTGATAAAAGCAGGTTATGCCAATATGTTTCTTAGTCCGCTTTTCAGGGAAGCTTTTGTAAACACGACCGGTGCAACGTTAGAATTATACGATACGGATGGAGCAAAGGGCGCTGCGCTCGGAGCTGGTATTGGTGCAGGAATTTATAAATCATCGGAAGAGGCCTTTCAGGGTTTGAATGTTATCGAATCCAGGAAACCAGAATCTTCAAAAGCAGAACAGTATTTAATATCTTATAATCGTTGGAAACAAATTTTAAATGATCAGTTATGAAAACCACTCTTGGTAACAAGGAATTCTTCAAAGGTGTCGGTGTAATTAAGTTTGAAGGAAAAGAATCTGACAATCCGTTAGCATTCAAATATTATGATGCGAAAAAGAAAGTCGGGAAGAAGACGATGGAGGAACACCTGCGTTTTGCCATTGCGTATTGGCATACATTCTGCGGCACCGGTGGCGATCCGTTTGGTCCGGGAACGAAGAATTTCCCATGGATGGCAAGCAGTGATCCTAATCAGCGCGCTAAAGACAAGATGGATGCAGCGTTTGAATTCATCACTAAGATCGGCTCTCCGTTTTATTGCTTTCATGATTACGATCTCGTAGATGAAGGACCAACGTTGGCAGAATCTGAAAAAAGACTTCAGGCAATTGTCGCTTATGCAAAGCAAAAGCAAAAGGCATCCGGTGTGAAGTTGTTGTGGGGAACTTCAAGTTTGTTCACCAATCCAAGATACATGAACGGCGGAGCCACCAATCCAAACTTTGATGTGGTTTGTTATGCCGGTACGCAAGTAAAGAATGCCATTGATGCTACCATAGAATTGGGCGGAGCGAATTATGTATTCTGGGGCGGAAGAGAAGGCTACATGTCATTGTTGAATACTGACATGAAACGTGAGCAAGAGCACATGGCACAGTTTCTACACATGGCTAAAGACTATGGAAGAAAGAATGGTTTCAAAGGTAAGTTCCTTATTGAACCGAAGCCAATGGAACCAACCAAACATCAATATGATTTTGACGCCGCTACGGTAATTTCATTTTTGCGTCAATTTGATTTGATGGAGGACTTTCAATTGAACCTGGAAGTGAATCATGCAACACTGGCACATCATACATTTCAGCATGAAGTGCAGGTGGCTGCTGACGCAGGAATGCTCGGAAGTATGGACGCCAATCGTGGCGATTATCAAAACGGTTGGGATACCGATCAGTTCCCAAACAATGTTTACGAGCTAACTGAAACCATGCTTGTATTTCTTGATGCGGGTGGACTAAAAACCGGCGGTATAAACTTTGATGCCAAGACACGCAGAAACTCAACTGATCTCATCGATATATTCTATGCGCACATTGGAGGCATGGATACATTTGCACGTGCCCTCCTTGCTGCACAGGCGATTCTCGATAATGGAGAATATACAAAGCTGAGAAAGCAGCGATATGCATCATTTGATTCCGGAAAGGGAAAGCAATTTGAACAAGGAAAGCTTAAGTTGGAAGACCTCAGAGATCTGGCACTTGGAAAAGGGGAGCCGGAACAGATTAGTGGAAGACAGGAGTACTTTGAGAATATATTGTCAAAATTCGTTTGAAAATTTCCCACGGATCGGACAGATTTAAGGCACGTTGATTTTTGCTGATTTAAAATTTACGAGTATCTGAATGTATTCAATCTGTGCGATCTGTTGGAAATATATTCAACCAATCGTGTAATAAACCCAATCTCGTCGCTTTATAATCCCTGAATTTTTAGATATTTTAAAAGTTTGGGTATTAACTTTAACCCAATGACATCTCTTATGGCAAAACGAAAACTTCGCATGGGCATGGTAGGCGGTAGCCTCGATGCTTTTATTGGTGGTGTACACCGGAAGGCAGCTAATCTCGATGGTGAAATTGAATTGGTATGCGGTGCATTCAGCAGCAGTCCTGAAAAATCAAAAGCTACCGGCGAATCACTTTATCTGAATCCTCATCGTGTCTATGGTAGCTTCGAGGAGATGATCAAAAAAGAAAAGGAACTCCCTGGAGATTTAAGAATGGATTTCGTTTCCATTGTTACTCCCAATCACATGCACTTTGCACCTGCAAAGATGGCATTGGAAAATGGCTTTCATGTAATTATTGATAAACCACTTTCTTTCAATCTGGCTGAGGCAAAAGCATTGAAGAAAATTGTTGAGAAAACACAAC
>JANYDR010000308.1 GCA_025363495.1 Cyclobacteriaceae bacterium
GTTGTGTTACACCGCGTCGTTTTAATTCACCACAATAGCGGTCTAATGAGTTTGCCATAACATCATATCGGGAATCGGTCTTGCGTCCGCTCTGACCACGATCAAAACTATCTACATACAGAATCGGAACGAGCGAAGCATCGTCCATACCTAGCAACTGCTCTGGATTTAATCCACTTTTCTGTATGCGTTGTAAATATTCCCGGATAGTGGTACGCGACAAACCTGTTAACCGTTTGGTCTCCCAAATGCTGCGGCCTTCCTGATACAGTTCAATAATTCGTCTAATCTGATGCATACGTAATGGTTGTGACATGTTCGTTCAAGGTTTATTCACCTTAAAACGAGATCACTTTAGCATCAAATCCTACTACTTTGGGTGGTACAGATGATTGGCGGAATTCTCACTCTTACCTGGTACAGACGATTGCCGGAATATCTAGTACAGACAATTGGCGGAATTGCTAGTACTGGCAATTAGCGGAATGCTAGGACAGACCATTCCGGAATATTCAGTTGTCACCTGGGAATTGTTCCCGGAAGGAAAAGGGACAAGAGTAAAATTAACTCATAGCGGACTTGAAACATTTCCGATTGAGAACAAAGACTTTGCTAAAAGGAATTTTGACATGGGATGGAATCAAATTGTTGGCACTTCGCTAAAAGAATTTGTGGAGAAATAGATACGTGGTATAATTAGCACGAGAAGCGATAGTGCCTTCTCAGTGTCTTCGTGCCTTCGTGGTTAAGATTTACTAATTTCGACGTTTTAAACTTGATTTTGCGATGAGCGATTGTAATTTTTCTATTCTTTTTCCAACCCCTTCTTATAAACTTTCAACACTCTTTCCCTGGCAAATGCATGTTCAACAATTGGCTTCACATAATTTTCAGTTCCCATTTCCGGCACCCAATTTTTTATGTATTCAAGTTTCGGGTCAAACTTCTCAGTTTGCAATTGCGGATTGAATACCCTGAAGTACGGCGCAGCATCACAGCCCGATCCTGCTGCCCATTGCCATCCGCCATTGTTAGCGGCGAGATCGAAATCAAGAAGTTTCTCTGCAAAATATGCTTCGCCCCATCGCCAGTCGATCAATAAGTGCTTTGTAAGAAAACTTGCAACAACCATCCTCACCCGGTTATGCATGAAGCCAGTTGTATTGAGCTCGCGCATGCCAGCGTCGACTATCGGATAACCAGTTTGGCCCTCACACCAGGCTTTAAATTCGTCTGGATCGTTGCGCCATTCAATTCTATTATACGCCGGTTTGAATGCACTCTTTTCCGTATACGGGAAATGCCAGAGGATCATGTGATAGAAGTCGCGCCAGATGAGCTCGTTGAGCCACACTTCGTTTTTCTTCAATGCGATCTGTACAAGTTTGCGAATGCTCACTGTTCCAAAACGCAAGTGGACACTCAATCGTGTTGTACCATGAAGCGCTGGGAAGTTTCGGGTTTTATCATACTTCTCGATGATGGATTGCTTTATAGCCCGTTCCGGAAAATATGGAAGTGTTTCTTTAAATCCGATATCATTTAAAGATGGAAAAGACAATGGTTTTATTTTTTTAAAATTGTTGAAATACTTTTCTGTCGGATAACTCTTTACATAAAACTTGGTAAGGGCTGCTTTCCATTTTCTGCTGTATGGGGTAAAGATCGTATACGGGCTTCCATCGTCTTTTATAACTTCTTCCTTTTCAAAAATTACCTGGTCTTTGTATGTTTTAAACTCTGCACCTTTATCTTCAAGTATTTTCTGAATTGCTGTATCTCGTTCCAGAGCGTAAGGCTCATAGTCACGATTGGTATAAACTGCTTTTGGCTTTAATACTTCATAGATTTCAACTGGATTGCCATAAAGGACCAATAAAGAACTTCCAAGTTTTTCAAGCTCAATTTTGATTAGTTGCAGTGATTGATGAATAAATTCTATTCTGCGGTCCGTTTTGTCCTCGAGGCGATCAAGAATTTCTGTATCAAAAATGAAGAGTGGAACAACATCTTTATTTGCCTTCAGAGCCTGGTAAAGTCCGGCGTTATCTTGTAGTCGAAGATCGCGCCGAAACCAGAAGATGGTAGTTTGAAAGTCGATTACTTTTTTGGCTATATCTTCGGTTCTTTTCATTGCTTAAAATGGGGATGATCTTTCGTCTAAACAGCCAAATTTGGGTATTGTTTAGGTTTTGCGATCATGCGAAATCTTAATAATTCAGAAATCGATTAATTCGAATCAAGATAATGCCAGTCACTGAATTATTAGCTATTTCTTCATTTCGAAAACGGATTCTGAAACAATAAGTCAAATGATAGATAAGTAGTATACTGTAACTTCTTTTCCTTGTCTTTCCATAGCTGGTGCATCAAACCTATATCGAGAAACAAGGCTGGTTTTTTAAAGGCATGGCGAAAAAACGTGCTTAATCTATCCTCGGTAAACTCCAATGAACTCCAGTTACCCTGGGAGCTTTTATTGGTTGCCGAAAGAAATTCATTCGCCAGAATAATAAAATTTGTCTTTGTGTTATTTATAGCAATACTGATCTGACCCTTCAAACGAAAACGCATTTGAACGGGACTATCCCAGGGCCTCCCTTCAGGAGTATAGAAAGTCCTGTACTCAGGACGGAAGGAATAGGTTAATGCGGTAGCTCCCTTAACGTCCCGGTAAAAAAAGCGAAGATAGTATCGCACTTCCTTGCGATAGGGAGGATCCAGTGAGGAATAAGGTGCCTCATCATTATACAAATCCTGAAGCCGAAGACTTGTTCCAAATGATGTTTGCCAATGGCCGTTGAATTGATACTGCGTTTCCTGGTTCAGGACAAAAATTGCGGCCTTTTTAAGAGCACCAAAGTTGGTTGGATCACTTTGCCACGAGCCTCCGGCATATATTGTAGTTGACCATTTTTTTGCGAGTTGTTGATTAAATCCGATGGCTCCCCAGCTTACTGTTTTCGCCCCGTCAAGTCCAGGAGGAGAAATTTGTCCTTCTACTGAAGGCGAAATAAAAGGCGCAATACATATCAAAATCAGCGATTTGAGTGCTTTTTCTAAGATAGGGATCAATTGCGGGGCCATTGAACCACAAATATCAATGTTAATTTAAAGTTAAGCCAATGTTAAATTGTTAAAATTACGGTAACATTCTTCATATTACTTTTGCGATGTTTAATTGAAATATAGCATTTCAGTAATGATAAAGACACTTTTGCTGGTTGCGGTTCTGACCTTCTCATTCACTCAGTCTTCTTTCGCTCAACGCGAAACTGTGAACCAGTCCGCTGAATGGTTTGCTATCACTTCAAACATTAAAATGAACAAACGACTTTCGCTAATGGCTGAAGGTCAGTTTCGGTTTGTCAACAATCTTGAGCCAATGCAGTTTCAGGCCCGTACCGGTCTTGATATAGCCATTACTAAACAGTTATCCTTTATGCCAGGATATGTTTACAGTTGGAATCCCATTTATGGAAAACAACCTGCAGCTTTTGCCAACAACGAGCACCGTATTTTTCAACAAGTTAATTTCACTCATCGTATAGGCCGGTTTTATTTTGGCCATCGCGGCCGGCTGGAGCAACGATTTATCGAGGTGCATGCCAACGTAAATGGAGAGGTTGTCAGTGAAGGGTATACCCTTTATCTTAACCGCATTCGCTATAGAATACAACTCCAGGTTCCTTTGAATAAAAAAGAATTAGTACCCGGTGCATTTTACGCAAGTTTCTACAACGAATTTTTTATGGATTTTGGTTCGAATGTAGTGTACACAGATCCTGATCAAAACCGGTTCTTCGCTGGCGCGGGATATAAAGTTGATAAGAATGTGAGCTTTCAACTGGGCTTCTTCGAACAAAGGCTAATCAAGCTGTCTGGAACGAAGCAGGAGAACAATATAGGCTTCCAGGCACAGCTTATTTATAATATTGATCTTAGTAAGAAAGATAACTAATCACTTCAAATTGACAGTTGACAAAATACAATTGACAAAGTTTGATCCTATCTATCAATAGTCAATTTAAACTCAGGATGGTTTAAAATAAGCTTAAACCAACTGGTATAGCTCTCGGGGTTTTTTTTCATATCATCAATAAGCTCATCGATTGATACAAACTTCCAATCCTCAACTTCTTTTGGATTGACAATTGGCTCGTCATCATAACGACCTATAAATACATGATCATATTCATGCTCAATAAGACCTTTATCCAGGTTGACTTTGTATTGAAACTTGAATGCAAATTCCGGAACAAGATCAATCCCCATCTCCTGCATTAGCTTTCTTCTGGTTGCAGCCTCCATACTTTCTCCGGGTAGCGGATGGCTGCAGCAAGTATTCGTCCATAACCCACCGCTATGATATTTTGGCTTTGCGCGCTTTTGCAAAAGAACTTCGTCGCCGGAATTGAATAATAAAATAGAGAAGGCACGATGTAATATTCCTTTCTGATGAGCTTCCATTTTCCCCATCGATCCAATCTCTTCATCAAGTTCATTCACCAATATCACCTGTTCCATATCATATCAGGTTAAACTGATGCTTTAGAAATGAATATCCAAGGATTGCAAGCTTGTAACGGTTAGGTACCCGGATCCTACTCTCAAGCACTTTACATGAGGGAAGCTTTCTAATCTTCCTGAAGAGGGTTTTGTAATATACATAAGCAATGTACACACCTAATCGGGCTCCCCTTGGAAGCTGTTTGATTCCCAGATAGCCATCATGAAAGTCCTCCGCAATACTCTCTTCAATCTTTTTCTTATTGATATCGTCAAACTTTTCTATTTCTAATTCCGGAAAGTAAGTTCTACCTAGTCCTTTATAATCTTCCCTAATGTCACGAAGGAAATTTATCTTCTGAAAAGCAGATCCTAACTTCATGGCTGAAGGTTTGAGATGTTGGTATAGATGATCATTACCGCTGGTAAAAACCCGCAAGCACATTAAGCCAACCACTTCAGCAGAACCAAGAATATATTCCTCGAACTGATCATTTGTGTAGTGAGACTTTACAAGGTCCATTTCCATACTATAGAGAAATTGCTCAATAAGCCCTCGTTCAATATTATGATCATGGACGGCAGCCTGAAAGCTATTCAGTATCGGATTAAGACTGATTTTTTCTTCAATCGCTTTCCAAGTGTCTTCTTTAAAACGTTGAAGTAGCGCCTGCTTATCATAATCATGAAAAGTATCCACAATTTCATCCGCAAATCGTACGAAACCGTAAATGGAATAGATCGGATTTCTGAGATTCTTTTCAAGACACCGTATCCCAAAAGAAAAAGATGTGCTGTAAGACGTGGCTGTGAGACGGCTTGTTTTAATAGAAACTTTGTCAAAAAGAGATTTTTGGCTCATGCAGTCACTAATAGGTCAAAATTTACCACTTAATTCTTTCTTTATTTTTCCTTTCTCCATACTGATCAGTTCGTCGGCCACAACCTGCCCCGATATGATCGATGGCGGTACTCCCGGCCCCGGTACTGTCAATTGTCCTGTATAAAACAGATTTCTTACCTTTTTGTTAACGATAGATGGTTTAAGATTGGCGGTTTGCATGATCGTATTTGCAAGACCGTACGCATTTCCTTTAAAAGCATGGTAATCGTCAATAAAATTGCGATGCGCGTAGCTTCTTTTAAACACGATATTATTCCTGATTGATTCGCCGGTAAGCGATTCGAGCCGGTTCATTACAAGGTTAAAATATTTTTCCCTTATCTCTTCCGTATCGGCCAGTCCAGGAGCGACCGGTATCAACACAAATATATTCTCACAACCAGCAGGAGCGACCGATGAATCGGTTTGTGACGGGCAGCTAACGTAAAATAGCGGATTGGTAGGCCATGCAGGATTTTCATAAATCTCCTTTGCGTGAAGGCCAAAGTCCTGGTCAAAGAAAAGATTGTGATGGAGCAGGTTCTTTAATCTTTTATCAATTCCCAGATAGAAAATTAAACTGGAAGGAGCCAATGTGCGCTGTTCCCAGTAATTTTCAGAATAATTTCGATAGGCGAGGGGCAACAATTGCTGTTCGATATGATGATAATCCGCGCTGGCAACCACATAATCAGAAACTGTCTCAGTATTATTTACATTCAACGATGTAATTGAATTGGAGTCAAGTTCAATCCCTTTTACTTCGCTATTAAAATTAAAGTGCACGCCCTGCTCTTGCGCCAACTGATGCATGGCTTCAATGATTTTATACATGCCACCCATCGGGTACCAGGTGCCAAGGGCCATATCAGCGTAGTTCATAAGACTATAAAGAGCAGGCGTCTTTGACGGTGTGGCTCCAAGGAATAATACCGGGAACTCAAGCAATTGAATTAGTCCCGGGTCCTTAA
>JANYDR010000314.1 GCA_025363495.1 Cyclobacteriaceae bacterium
CTCACGTGGCGGACAGCGACGGGGATCAAATCTTCGCATCAAACTCAAACTCACGCTGGACGAAATTGCGAACGGTGTTGAGAAGAAAATAAAGGTGAATCGTCTTACACGTGCGGAAGGTGTGACGTTTAAAACATGTACCACCTGTCAGGGTAACGGACAAGTAAGAAAAGTGGTGAACACAATGCTGGGGCAGATGGTTTCTGCTACGACGTGCCCTGCGTGTAATGGCTCTGGACAAATCATCGACAAGCGTCCCTCAGGTGTTGATAGCTCTGGACTTGTTTCCAAAGAAGATTTAATCTCTATAAAAATTCCTGCAGGCGTTGCTGATGGTATGCAGCTTTCCATGAGTGGAAAAGGAAATGAATCTCCGGGAGGAGGAGCCGCCGGTGACCTTCTCATCCTGATTGAAGAACAAGAGGACAAAGACCTCAAGCGCGATGGTAATAACCTCGTGTATGACCTTCATGTAAGTTTTGTGGATGCCGCTCTTGGCACCAGTGTTGAGGTTCCATCGGTTGGCGGTAAGGTCCGGATCAAGATTGATGCAGGCACGCAAAGTGGCAAGATCCTCCGCCTTCGGGGCAAGGGCCTGAAAGATATCAACGGGTATGGCACCGGGGACCAACTTATATATGTTAATGTGTGGACACCCAAAAAGCTTAGCACGGAAGAAAAGGCCATACTGGAAAAACTTCGCGTGGCTCCTAACTTCCAACCACATCCAGATAGCTCAGAAAAGGGCTTTTTTGAGAGAATGAAGGAGTATTTCAATCAGGAATAAAAAATATCTGTCTACACATCTATTTTAGCCAACCTTTCGTAATTGTGCCCGTTTATGACCAATTACGGGTGATCGTTTAACAGTTTGTTAACGATTTTTTCATCCGGTTTAACCTAAACGATGTAAGAATCGTACTAAAGATTATGGTGAAAACCTTATCGTTGGCTTTTGTGGGATTGATGGGTGCGGGGGCAGTGGTGGGCCAGATGAAAAAGCAAATCGTAGTCGACAATCAGGAAAATTGTGAGACTGTTGATTTAGTACTTAAGGCCAAGACCGGAAATTGTTTTGTTCGGCCAGGTCAGACTTCCGACCTGCTCTCCATTTACAGTAATCAGGACCTTGCAGAATATTCTCATATCTTCAGCAATGAAGTTAAAGGCTCTGTTTGTTTTATTAAGTTGTCTCTCGAGCAAGAAGGGCAACGTGGCGTAAGCAAGAAAATTTCGTATCAGGTATTTGGTGGCGAAGAACGCCAGTCAGACAAATTCTGGAAAGTTTATCTTACCGATACAAAGCCATATTCACTTGATCTCGATTATGGATTGGGCAATGCTAATGTTGATCTATCAGGTCTTGCCATAAAAAGACTTAAGATCAATACCGGAAGCGCAGACGTCAACGTATCGTATTCAGCGGGTCTTGAGAATAAAGTAGAGATGGATACTTTTTTTGTCAAAGTAGACCTTGGGTCTCTTAATGTTAAACAGCTTAATCTTTCCCGTTCAAAAATTGTAGTGGCCGAAGTTGGCTTTGGAAACATCTTCCTGGATTTCAGTAATAAACCAGAGATAATGCCTGCAGTGAAAGGAAGCGTTGGCGCAGGAAACATGGTCATTTTGTTGCCCGAAGAAACTGTCCCTGTGATGGTGAAAATTAGTGAGTCATGGTTATGCAGTGTAAGTCTCGGCAAGGCATTGAAAAAAGTAAGCGATAATAAATACGCTAACGCTGCTTATACCAGAAACCCAAAGAACGCTCTTACGTTTGATCTGGACGTATCGATGGGTAAGATAATCTTTAAGGAGAAAGCAAACTGAAACAAGATAACGGTTACCGGAAGCAGGTTACCCGTGGTTCCATCTTAAGTTGACCGTTCTCCTAGATAACTGGACTCTCTTGGCAACAGGTAACCGGTATCTTTTAACTTGCCTCAGTGTAATTATCCCCCTACTTTTGTTACTAATCTTTTAAATTCTTTATGGAAGCACTCATTGTCCGAGGAGTTACCAAGCAGTATGCCAATCATACCGCTCTGGACAACGTTGATCTGACTGTACCTGAAAAATCTATTTACGGTTTACTCGGTCCGAATGGGGCGGGAAAGACCACTCTCATACGAATCATTAATCAAATCATCAACGCTGACAGCGGTTCCATTACACTTTTTGGTCAGCCACTCACTGGTGATCACGTTGGTGTCATTGGTTATTTGCCTGAAGAGCGTGGTCTTTATAAGAAAATGAAAGTTGGTGATCAACTTATTTATTTTGCCAGGCTAAAGGGACTCAGTCGGAGTGAAGCAATTAAAAAGATCAGAGTTTGGGTTGACAAATTTGAAATCAAAGACTGGTTAAATAAAAAGGTAGAAGACCTCTCGAAAGGAATGGCCCAGAAAGTGCAATTCGTCAGCACAGTTATGCACGAACCGCGACTGATCATTCTGGATGAGCCCTTTTCAGGATTCGATCCGGTAAACGCACAATTAATTACGCAAGAAATACTTGAGCTCAAACAAAAGGGCTCCACAATTATCTTCTCAACACATCGCATGGAGACTGTGGAGGATTTATGCGACGATATTGCGCTGATCAATAAATCGAAAAAAATACTGGAAGGCACTAAGAAACATGTGAAAGACCAATACAAGAGCAATACTTTTCTTGTTGAACATCGAGGGGCTTTTTCATTGAACGGCGGAACGTACGAGTTGCTGAATCAAAATATAATAGAAGACGGCTTCCTTAAATCAACCATCAAAATGAATGGGACCGGAAGCCCGAATGACCTCATTGGTAAGTTGATCCAGGTAACTAAGGTGAGCAGCTTTCAGGAGAAAATACCAAGCATGAGTGAAATTTTTATAAGCTTAGTGAAAGGAGAATCCCATGAATAAGATTTGGCTTATTATCCAGCGCGAGTTTCTGAGTCGTGTTCAGAAGAAATCATTTTTGATTGCCACCATTTTAATTCCGTTGATTTTTCCGGCGATTATCGGCATTTTGGTTTATGTCTCCAAAGAGTCAAAAAAAGGAGCTACCAAAGAGACCATACAATACATTGATGAAAGTAAGTTGTTCATTCCTGATACTTCAAAATATGTTTTTAGAAGCATAGACGGGTCTTTGGACGATGCAAAAATTGCTTTCAGCAAATCTGAAAATTTTGGTCTTCTATACATTCCCAATTACCAGCTTTCAAAACCAGAGGGGATTACATTGTATACAAAAGTAAATCCAAGCCTGGATGACGTTGGCAATATTGAGAAATTGCTTGCATCCCAAATCAAGGAAATGAAAATGCAGAAGCTCAACATTGATCAAAAACTTCTCGACAGTCTGAAGACGAGTGTCAGCATAAACACCGTTAAACTAAGTGAAGGCGGCCAGGAGAAATCCAGTAATTCCGGAATTCTGTTTGGAATTGGTATGGCGGGCGGAATTCTGATGTACATGTTCATCTTTATTTATGGCGCCCAGATTATGCAGGGAATTATTGAGGAGAAATCAAGCAAAGTGGTTGAAGTAATTGTATCCTCAGTAAAACCTTTTCAGTTGATGATGGGGAAAATTATTGGCCTGGCGTCAGTGGGATTACTTCAGTTTTTTATCTGGATTGTGTTGATGACCACACTCACATTCGGAGTGCTTGGATACTTTGGAATTGATCCTCCACAGCAACAGGCGATGCAACAAATGGGAAGTGAAGTAGCAGCGCAGCAAGCAGCAGGTAATTCACAAATCGTTGCGACGATCAATGAAGCAAGAAACTTACCATGGGGATATTTTCTCGGATGCTTTCTTTTCTATTTCCTTGGCGGCTACTTAATCTATGGAGCATTATTCGCAGCAGTCGGTTCTGCAGTAGATAGCCCCGCGGAAGCACAGCAGTTTATGTTTCCCATTACTATACCATTGCTAATCTCGTACATGAGCCTGTTCATGTTTATTCTTCAGGACCCTCATGGAACTGTTAGCATCTGGCTGTCTATTATACCTTTTACGTCTCCTATTGCTATGATGGGGCGCATTGGATTTGAAGTGCCATTCTGGCAATTGGCACTTTCAATGATCCTCCTGATTGGAGGATTTCTCCTCACGACATGGGCAGCGGGTAGAATTTACCGCGTCGGCATCCTGATGCATGGAACAAAAGTCAGCTTCAAGGTCATGGCTAAGTGGTTTATGCAGCGAGGGTAACACATTTCCCGCAGAGTTTCGCTGATTTAATACAGACAGATTCCAACGGGAATCTTTGATGCTGTATAATTCCGCGAGAATCTGCGGGAAACATTGCACTTTAAGCTTTTCCCTATCTTTCGGCAATGGCAAAAACCGTCCGCCTCGCTTCCATGGATTTTTACAGGGATAACACCAACCTGAAATGGATAATCCTTGTGGTATCAGTAATCATCAGCGTAGGCACTATCTATTATACCAATATCCTGGTTGAGCAATTAAAAGAGCGTGAAAAAAATCAGGTTCGACTCTTTGCCAAAGCATTAGAGTACACATCCAATGATACAGACAACAATATTCTTTTCATTACCGAAGAGATCATCTATAAGAACAACTCGATCCCAACAATGCTGATTGATGAAAAGGATAAGATTGTAAACTTTAACAACGTCGACATTGATTCCCTATGGTCACCCCGGCAAAAAGAGAAAGAACTTCAGAAACAATTGAAAGAAATGAAGCGTGCTTATCCGCCCATTGAAATTTTATTGAAAGATCCCAACACTGATGAGGTTTTCGGAAAACAATATGTTTATTATAAAAACTCATTCCTATTAACACAGCTGATCGCTTACCCCTACATTCAACTGTCGGTCATCGCCATCTTTGCTTTTATTTCCTATCTCGCTTTCAACTATTCCAAAACATCGGAGCAGAACCGTGTATGGGTTGGTCTGGCAAAAGAAACAGCACATCAGTTGGGCACTCCTCTTTCATCGCTCATGGCATGGGTTGAGATGTTGCGTGAAGATCCTGATTTTAAAGGCAAGGGAATTGTGGAAGAACTTGATAAAGACATCCGAAAGCTTAGAGTAGTGACAGAACGATTCTCCAGCATTGGATCTACTCCTACGCTGAAAGATGAAAATATATATCAACTGATAAATAATGTGGTAGGCTATCTGCAGCCCCGCGTGTCATCCAAAATAAGTATAGAAGTTTACACCCTTTCAGAAACTATCCGCGCACGCGTTCACGCTCCTCTCTTTGAATGGGTAATTGAAAATCTTTGTAAAAATGCCGTGGATGCAATGGGTAGTACAGGCACGATCGCTATTAAAATTTTGCGCGGCAGTGAGGGCAAAGTCTTTATTGATATTTCCGATACTGGCAAAGGAATGAATAAGTCTGTTATCTCAAGTGCTTTCAAACCCGGGTTCACGACCAAAAAGCGAGGATGGGGATTAGGGCTGGCATTGGCTAAACGCATCATCGAGCTCTATCACCAGGGCAAAATTTTCGTAAAGTCATCTGAAGAAAATCAGGGCACTACCTTCCGGATCGAATTGCGCAGTGCCTGATCGTTGGCATTGATTTTCAATTAGTTACACCTTTAAAAATTTCTTTTATTTTTGAGTTTAGCCCTTGGCGATGCCCTCCGCGAAAGCTACTTTTGTGGCCGGATTTTTAAAGACTACCTTAATTAAAACACCCTCATGGCAAACTTTGGAAGAGTTACTCAGGTTATCGGTCCAGTAGTAGACGTTGCGTTCGATGAACCCGGTACAAAACTCCCTAATATTCTTGACGCTCTTTATTTAACAAAAGGTGATGGCACTAAAGTCGTGCTTGAGTGCCAGCAGCATCTTGGCGAAGACCGTGTTCGTACAGTGGCCATGGACGGTACTGAAGGATTGGTGCGAGGCATGAAAGTGACCGATACAGGCTCTCCTATCCAGATGCCTATCGGAGACGATATAAAGGGTCGCCTTTTCAATGTAGTAGGTGAAGCGATCGATGGTATTCCTCAGCCAAAGGGAACCAAGGGACTTCCTATTCACCTACTACATTGAAAAGGCGACCCTTTATATCGTCTCCGATAGGCATCTGGATAGGAGAGCCTGTATCGGTCACTTTCATGCCTCGCACC
>JANYDR010000317.1 GCA_025363495.1 Cyclobacteriaceae bacterium
TGGTGATCCAACCAAAGCGCCATTGACTTCAAGTGCTGCCTTTTCAGGACAATATGGATTTGCGCTCTCAACTTTGTTAGGATCAAATCCAAACCTTAGTGGTGTTATTGGAAACTTCCCCGACATTTTTGTAATGCCTCATTTTACATCTGTGTCTTACAATCCTATACCACTTGATGCAGCTACAGCAACAGCGGTTAGCACAGGTTTTGCGGGATACAATGCGGCATTGGATGGATTAGTTGCAAACGCAGCTGCCTTCGGAATCTCACCAGCGCTGGTTACAGAAAT
Source organism: Cyclobacteriaceae bacterium (assembly GCA_025363495.1). Lineage (GTDB taxonomy): Bacteria > Bacteroidota > Bacteroidia > Cytophagales > Cyclobacteriaceae > ELB16-189. The sequence goes on from JANYDR010000317.1 coordinate 292, forward strand.
TGGAACGAGGAAAGTCGTCTTTACTGCATCCTGTACAAATAAGATTTTAATTAGCGATGAGACTCTTGTCAATCTGGGACCTTATTTTGATGGTCTAAAGAGCGTTGGAGCAATCACTCAGGCACAAAGAGATGCACTAAGCCCTTACGTACAGGTTCGTCAAACAACGCCAACAGATATTATTCCTCTTTCTGCGGGATCGATTCTTGGTACCACGGTAGGAGGAAATCCTTTGTTAGTCAACGGAGTTTCTGTTCCTCTTGCTGACCAGTACTGTCTGATCCCAAGTGAAATCGCTGCTATCAGAGCTGCACGGGATGCTTTCAACCTTACTGTTAAAGGCCTTGCTGCTACAAACACCAGGGTTGCGCTTGCCGATGTTGATGCAGCGTTGACAACACTTGTTACAAATAACGCAGCGGTAATGAACGGGGTTACAATCACTCCGAATATAAATCCTCCTACTGGAATTTATTCCGAAGATGGTGTTCATCCAAATACCCGTGGATATGCCTTCCTTTCAACGGTGTTTATTCAGGCAATTAATGCCAAATTTACTTCAACAATACCGTTGACAGATATTAGTATCTACGATGCTACGGCATTGCCGATTCATTAGAACATCTGCTCAATAATAAAAGACCCTGATAAAATTTATTAGGGTCTTTTTTATTTAGTTTAATCTTCAGTTAAAATAATTGCTTCGCGATCTTATAAATAGGATCAGACTTCCCCATAGAATAGAAATGAAGCGTCGGCACTCCAAATTTCATAAGCTCCTTTGATTGCTTGACCGACCACTCGATACCCACCTGCTTTACTGCTATATTGTCCTTGCACTTCTCGACTTCTTCAGATAACTCTTCCGGTAAATCAATGTGGAAAATAGTAGGAAGAACATTTCCCTGAATCTTTGCCGTAATAGGTTTGATCCCTGGAATGATTGGTACATTAATATCAGCCTCCCGGCATTTTGCTACAAAGTCAAAATATTTTTGGTTATCAAAGAACATCTGTGTAACGATGTACTGCGCACCCATATCAACTTTTAGTTTCAGATACTTCAAATCGAATTTCAGATTGGGAGCTGAAAAATGTTTCTCCGGATAGCCCGCTACTCCTACACAGAAATCAGTAGGAGATGCGTGTCCGAGATCTTCATCAAGGAATTTTCCGTTGTTCATCGAAACGATCTGCCCCAAAAGATCAGACGCATATTTATGTCCATCGGGATTAGGAACGAAGCGCCCTTCATTCTTAATAGCATCACCCTGCAATGCCAGTACGTTATCGATTCCAAGAAACTGCAGATCGATAAGTGCATTCTCCGTCTCTTCCCGTGTAAATCCGCCGCAAATAATATGAGGTACAGTGTCGACCTTGTAATGGTTTTGAATGGCCGCACAAATCCCAACGGTGCCCGGACGCTTTCTTGTTGAACTCTTTTCGAGCAGTCCTCCCTCCTTCTTTTTGTATACATATTCCTCGCGGTGATAGGTAACATCGATAAAGGGAGGCTTGAATTCCATCAAGGGATCCATGTTGTCAAACAATGATCTGATATTCTCACCTTTTAATGGAGGAAGGATCTCTATACTGAAAAGAGTTTTGCCGTTGGCGTTTTTGATGTGATCGGTTACTTTCATTCTCGGTGGTTTCTCGCAATGGCCGCAAAGTTAAGCGCAAAGAGCGCAAAACTAAAGCAGGTTTACGATTCTGTGAATTCCTTCTTTAAGAGTTACAACATTAAAATTTATAAGTAAGGCAAGTTTTAAATTTGATAGTCTCAACTATGTCAAAACCTGAGAAAAGTGGACCGGAGCTAATTGATCAACCGACTTACACTCGATTATAACCTTTTCATTGACTAAAATATCCATCCTAAATCCGTCTTCCATTTTTATATCCTTATAATAGAATGGCAACGAAATTTGACGTCTAATCGTCAATCCGATTTCCTGAAGATCATGCGCCAATGCAGTTTCATACACCGATTCCAGTAATCCAGGCCCAAGGGCTTTATGTATTTTTAGTGCCACTCCAATAAATTTTGTAAGACAATTCATTTTCGTTCATTTCAATCTTAACTTAAGAACTGAAATTACTAGCTAACACATTCTAATAAAGATTTACTGATACATGTTTTCCTGATGATTTAGTTTTGCGCCCTTTGCGAATTTTCCTTTGCGTTCTTTGCGTGAAACTTCCGAGTCTCTGCCGACGCCTGTGTTGGTGTTTTCCACCAACACCCAACAAAAGTAGGACTCGTCTAAACATCATAACTAAGATTCGGCGACAACCATTTCTCTATCTCCTCAATCGTCTTCCCTTTTCGTTTAGCATATTCAACCACCTGATCTTTCTCAATCTTGCCAAGGCCAAAGTAATTCGATTCCGGATTTGAAAAATAGTAACCACTCACCGCAGACGCCGGGAACATTGCATATGACTCTGTTAATATAATTCCAGCTTCTTTCTCTGCTTCGAGCAAATCAAAAATGGTACGTTTTTCAGTGTGGTCAGGACATGCAGGATAGCCTGGTGCCGGACGAATTCCAACGTACTTCTCTTTTATTACATCCTCCATTGGCAATACTTCATCTTTTGCATAACCCCAGAATTCCTTCCGCACCTTTTCGTGCATTAATTCAGCAAATGCTTCCGCCAAACGATCAGCCAGTGACTTAACCATGATCTCCTGATAGTCGTCCTGTTGTGCCTTATGTTCTGCAATCAATTTATCAATTCCACCACCCGTCATCACTGCAAACATTCCTACATAATCTTTTTTTTCGGTTGACTTCGGAGCAATATAATCCGACAGGCAGAAGTTAGGAAGATCCTTTGCCTTCTTGTTTTGCTGCCGCAGAAAATGTAAAGTCGTGAGCTCGGATTTGAATTCCTTGTCCTTATATAAGATCACATCATCCGAATCTGTTGCCTGAGCAGGATAAAAGGCAATTACACCATTGCATTGCAATTGTTTACCCGCAACAATTTTATCCAGCATTTTCTGAGCATCAGCAAAAAGCTTCTTTGCTTCCTCCCCTACTTTTGCATCCTTAAATATCTCAGGATAACGACCGAACAGCATCCAGGTTTGAAAGAAGGGTGTCCAGTCAATATACTTTCTAATCTCTTCCAATGGATAATTGAGAAATACTCTCTTACCAATAAATGCAGGCTCAGTGGGCTTGAAATTATCCCAATCAATCTTAACCCCATTCTTACGCGCTTCTATCAGAGAGATGTAATTCTTTTCCTGCTGACGATTTGTATGATCCTTTCGAAGTTTGACATACTCCTCCTTCATCCGAATCTTGAAACTCCCGCTTGTTTCAGGATTTATAAACTCACTGGCAACCGGCACAGAACGCGATGCATCCAATACATAAACAACCGGACCATCATAAACAGGATCAATTTTAACGGCTGTATGGATTCTGGAAGTTGTCGCACCCCCGATTAATAAAGGAAGTGTCATTCCTTCACGCTGCATTTCCTTTGCCACATGAACCATCTCATCCAACGACGGGGTTATCAGCCCGCTAAGACCTATGATATCAACTTTTTCCCTTCGCGCAGCCTCCAATATCTTTTCTGTTGGCACCATCACACCCAAGTCTATAACATCATAATTATTACATGACAGCACTACGCCCACAATGTTCTTTCCAATATCATGCACATCGCCTTTTACAGTAGCCATCAGTATCCTGGCCGCAGGTTTGCCTTCGTTGCCACTTCTGATCTTCTCTTCTTCGAGGTACGGAGTTAAATATGCTACCGCCTTCTTCATCACCCG
>JANYDR010000328.1 GCA_025363495.1 Cyclobacteriaceae bacterium
GACTTTCAGTTCAATAATTTGGAACAGGAAACGTCTATAAGATAGTGAAGTTGGTTTGTGTTGCCCAACCGCTGGGTTGGGGTTTTTGGTCTCAGTCGCCGCTTCTTTGGTGGACGAGATAAGGGGTTAGGGTGCGGCTGAGGAGCTGCACCCTTTTTTATTCTCTTATAATGTGGGGGCACCTACTTCGACATTCAAAATTCAGCATTGGGCGTTCGACATTGAGTTACCAGAGAATGACAAAAATAATATCGAATGTAGAATGACGAATGTCGAAGTAGCAGACCCAAAAAATTACACTCCCTCCTCGATATGAAACACCCTCTTCAATCGATCCTGTCCTTTGCGATCCATAAGCATCAATAAGTAATCGCCACTTTCAATCATGATATTTTGTTCCGGATTCTTGTGCATGATGCGTTTACCATCTGCTATTTTAACGATTCCTATAAGAATGACATTACACTGCTTTTTCAAATCCAGGAATGCTTTTTCATACGGCATACGAATCAGCGGATTTGATCCCACTATTAGAAATTCCTTCATATCGTACTCATGATCTTCATGGGCATAGGCAATGATTTCCTCACTTAGAATTGCTACATCCGGTTCGTAGATATAGCTGGCGAGCAGTTTGGAAGAAATTTCATTCTTCGAAATTGCGTACGTCACGCCGGCATTCACAAAAGTGTTCTTCAAATTTCCGTTGTCAAGCGTAACGACGTAGTTCAGATCCTGGAAGTGTTTCTTAATATTAATGATATACACAAGTTTTTCTGTGTCATCGTTGAGATTAATGAACACAACAGAAGCCTCTTTTAAATTTGCTTTCTCCAGCAGATCGAAGTTATTGTAATCGGAATAAAGTGTGTACACATTATCGATAGAATAGTATTCTCGTATGATATCAATACTTGGTCGGTCCTTAGTGATAATGGCGACTTGTCTACCCGCTGCTACGAGGTGACTGATCACAGATTGACCAAAGTCATTCCATCCAATCATTACGACGTGATTTTTGAACTGCGTGCCATTGAGGCCGAGTTCTTTTTGCTCTTTTAATGTGCTCATAAAATTTGCAATCTGTCCAATTATAAATCCATACACTCCAAGGCTGGATAAAAGAAAAACAAAACCGATCATTCGCCCCCAATACGTCGTTGGCAAAACGTCTCCATAGCCCACCGTGGTCAGCGTTTCCACCAAATACCACATGGCGTCCGCAAGATTATTGATTTTACTATTTGGAGCTCCCTCTTCAAGTCTTAATAACATTGTTATGAAAGAGCCATAAATAAGCACCAATACAATCACGGTAAGTATTGCCTTGCGATAATTCGGTTGCTTCATGGGTGTTTTCAGGCAAAGAATGGACTAACTAAAGGAAAAGGTATGAGAATACAAAATCATTAATTGGCAGAACATGCCTTTAACAATTGATCTACTTGCTTTACTTCAATAAGTCCTTTTTCGTGTCCCCAGCTATTATAGATATAGGTTGCAATTTCTGCGATTTCTAATTCAGTCAGCAAAGGGATACCGGGCATCGGCTGATTATAAACATTACCATTTACCGTCATCTCACCCTTTCTTCCCTTCTTTACAAGACATATTACCTCATCAAAATTCTTGTCCATAAAATCAGAAGGAGCCAGCGGCGGGTAAACCAGTCCCAAACCCTTACCGTCTTTATGATGACAATTGCTACAGTTTTTCAAATAGAGTTGCTCACCTTCAACGAAGTATTGCTGAAACTTGGGATCTTTTGGGGAACAGGAAAAGAAACTAAAAGTAGAAAATAGAAAATAGAAAATAGAGCGCTGATGTGATGAGAACGTCATTATAATTCTTCTTCTTTTAATCGCTTGATATCAACCAACAGACGATTAACGTCATCTTCTTTTGTTCCGTCATACTTACCGCGAATTCGTCCCTTTTTATCAATTAAAAGAAACGCCCCACTGTGGATAAATCCATCTGGCTCCGTTTTATCCTGCATGGCTGTTGCAAAGTAGCTGGTCTGCGCGATCTTATAGATTGAATCTTTCGCACCTGTAACAAAATGCCAACGCTTACTTTCAACTCCCAATCTTTTTGCAAAGTCATGAAGCAGGGCAACCGTATCATATTCAGGATCGATTGTATGCGAAAGAATTAATACGTCAGGCATATCTTTTGTTGCTTCGTACACCCGCAGCATTTGCGTTTTCATAATAGGACAAATCGTACGACACGATGTAAAGAAAAAGTCGGCCACGTAGATCTTATCCTTGAAGACCGAGTTGGTAATCACCACACTGTCCTGGTCGACAAACTTAAATGGAGCGATGGTATGATAGATTGTATCGGTTCCATTGACAACCTTTTCACCAAAAATCAGAAGACTTTCTTTCTTAGGGGCACAGGTTATAAGCGAAAAGCTGAAGGCTGAAAGCATAAAGCTGAAAGCTACCCAATCACTGACTTTCTTATTCAAAAATAATTTCATCTCCTTCGTATATTTCATTGTGATCAACTGCTAAAACATTCTGTCCAAACAAAACTTTGCCATCCACATTCCGGTAACGCGACAAGGTAGCAAGAGGTTCTTTACCTTTTTCACCGGTGTCCTGATTGACAGTGGTCAAGACACAAC
>JANYDR010000338.1 GCA_025363495.1 Cyclobacteriaceae bacterium
GAAAAATTCTGATCCTTATCGATTGCCTGATTCAACATGTCAAGAGCTTCTTTGTATTGACCACGAACGCGATAGTTATCCGCCTCGGTGTAAAGCTCAATGGCCTTTTTATTTTTAGTGCCTAGGGTTGGTTGTGCCTGGGAAGAGAGTGCTATTAGCGCCAGTATGAAAATAATTCCTTGTTTCATTAGCGCGAAGGTACTATCGTTTGGCTGAACCTTTTTGTTTTTTTAACTAAACTTAACGATTTGAAATTCGACTCAAATAATATTAGACACATCAATCTCTGGCCCTTCATCTAATAACATCGAATTAATCAGTTTAAATTTTTCAAATAGAGAAATTTGATTTGCCTTCATCACCATAATTTGAATCTTTCCATTATCAATCATTTGTTGCCGCATCGTACCAGGAAGCAAACAAGTGGCCGGCGTAAACCACTCTTCCTTCCTTTTGAAAATTATATTCGCATACGAAGTGTCAGTCACTAATCCCTTTTTAATAATCAGTACATCATCGCAGTGATCGCGCTTTTTAAAATGACTTTCGAGAATACCCCGATCATTAAATTTATGCTCATACGAAACCTCGTTATCGTGTATCATCTTCAATGAATGAACTTTTCTAACACCATACCGCTCAAACGCCATTTCTGTCAATTTCGTATCATAAATAATTCTGCATTTAAAAAGTCCGGTTGCCGGCGCGGGCTGTTTCCTAAGAACCTCCACAAGATTAAAAGGGTTCTCAACGTGAAAGATGTCTTTCCATGCCCGCTGCATCCGCATTGTATGATATTGGAGATTACAATACTCGCCATCCAATAGTCTTACTGTCTCAAATAACTGGCACATAGATTTTTTCAATAGCCTCTTCGTACTCTTTTTTTGGTTGGCTCATTGCGGTTATACCTCCACCACTACGATAGTACAATGAGCCATCTATATTTTCAATAAACCGGATCATTACAGCACTATCTACTGTAAAGCCATCGAAATAGCCACATACTCCGGTATAAAACCCTCGCTTCTCTCCTTCAGCATTGCTGATAATTTCAAGTGTTTTGGCTTTGGGTGCTCCGCTTACTGAACCCGCTGGCAAAAGTGTTACAATAATATCTCCAATACGACTCCAGTAATCACCTTCAAGGCGACCGGTTATTTTGGAACTTACCTGTAGAAGAGTTTTACCACTTGTCTTTACCTCCTCTATATAACGGAAGCTCGCTACTTCTACATGATTTGCAACATGACTTAAATCATTGCGTATGAGGTCAACAATAGTTACATGTTCAGAAAGCTCTTTCCGATCATTCAGAATCACTTCTCTCGCATTAGGAAATGCCGCATCAATTGTTCCTTTCATGGGGAAAGAGAAAATTTTATTGTTCCTGATTTGAATAAATGGTTCAGGCGAAAAAATGATAAACCTGTTTTTAAAAAACAACTTGTAACGGGCCTGAGCAATTTGAAATAATTCTTTCAGATTCAGGTGAGTTTTTAATTCAGTACGAACGGTTAAGTTGGCAAGAAAAGAGTCGCCGCGATTCAGATGAATCATTACTTTGTCGAAACGTTCTTTATATTTTTCAAATGAAATTGGATTCTTGTCAAGGACCGGGCGTGACTTTTGAGATTGATCTTTCACATTTGTAAATCCCTGGAAATTGTAGCGAATGGCTTTTGGATCAATCTCACTTAACGGCGAAGCAAACGCATCCTCCATTTCAAAGTCAATTACAAACAGAAAAGGAGTCCGCTTTCTCCCCAGACTGTTCAACACACTAGTAAATTCCACTCGATTCACCTGCTGAAAAGCTTATGGAATATTCATGTACTTGTGTACCTGAAGGGATATTCTCCACTGTGGATGGTTTTTTACATACTCTATAATAAGGGGCAGCATTTCTTTTTCTTTCGACCACTCTGGCTGCAAAAATAGAACGCATGACTCCTGAACTTTTGCTGCTTCCTTTTCCGCCCACTCAAAATCACTTTTATTAAAGACAATGATTTTCAATTCATGCGCCAATGGATATACAGACGAATGTGGCGCCTTGAATTTTTTTGGCGACAGGCAAACCCAATCCCAATTGCCGGTAAGACGATAAGCTCCTGACGTCTCGATATGTGTACGAAGGCCTGACGATTTTAATTCTTTAGTAAGAGCTAATAAATCATACATTGTTGGCTCACCACCGGTAATCACGGCTAATGGTGCTCCGGATTGTTTTGCCTTGAGAGCCATAGATTCAACGCTAACGTTAGGATGCGCATCGACTGGCCACGATTCTTTCACGTCACACCACACGCAACCAACATCACAACCTCCAAGGCGAATAAAGTATGCAGCATTGCCTTGGTAAGACCCTTCACCCTGAATAGTATAAAAGTCTTCCATAAGAGGAAGAGTTGCGTTCAAAGATTGAGAGTTCAAAAGCACAGGTTTCAATTTTTTTTAATCGACGTTTCCGAGTCAATGAAGAATGAAAGGATGAAAAACTGGTTTACGGTTTAAGGGTGACGGAGTTCTGTGGCACGAAGCGTATTTAACAACAAGGATGCTATTGTCATCGGTCCAACACCACCGGGAACAGGTGTAATAAATGAAGTCTTCGGAGCAACACTCTTGAAATCCACATCACCTTTGATGCTAAATCCATTTGGCTTGGACGGATCGTCTACCTTAGTCGTACCAATATCAATAACAACAGCCCCTTCTTTCACCATTTCAGCAGTGATCAGTCCGGGCTTTCCAACGGCTACTAATAAGATATCCGCGTTGCGTGTGTACTGTTCTAAATTCTCTGTGTATTTATTGCAGATAGTCACCGTTGCTCTTCCTTGCTCCACAAGCATCATGCTCAATGGCGCTCCGGCAATCCGGCTCGCTCCCACCACTACGCAATGCTTGCCTTCTGTTTTAATGTCATAGCGTCGAAGTAACTCCATAACGCCAAAAGGCGTAGCGGGCATCAGCAATGGCACTTTTGAGATAATACTTCCAAAGTTCCGGTTCGTAAATCCGTCTACATCTTTATCAGGACGGATTTTATCAGTGATTCTTTCTACCGAGATATGCGGAGGCAAGGGCAACTGCACAATGAATCCATCGACATCTTCGTCATTGTTTACATGAGTGATATGCTTGCTCAGTTTTTCCTCAGAGATTGTATCGGCAAAGCGCATCATTGTGTAATGAAAGCCAGCTTCTTTGCACGCTTTCACTTTATTATCGACATATGTTTGACTTGCGCCATCATCTCCTACAAGAATAAAAGCAAGATGTGGAATTTTCTTTCCTGCTAGCTTTCGCTCCGCAACCTTCAGCCTGATCTCCTGCTTAATTTCTGTGGCTACTTTACGGCCATCGATAAGAGTATATGTCTTCGTATCAGTCATTACAAACAAAAATTATTGATCCAATTTCAATACTGCCATGAAAGCTTCCTGGGGGATCTCAACATTTCCCACCTGGCGCATGCGCTTCTTACCCTTCTTTTGTTTTTCTAACAATTTGCGCTTACGCGAAATATCACCACCATAACATTTTGCTAACACGTTCTTTCTCATGGCACTCACAGTCTCACGGGCAATGATCTTCTGACCGATCGTTGCCTGAATGGCCACTTCAAACATATGCCGCGGAATAAGTTCTTTCAATTTTTCACAAAGTCTTCTTCCCCAATCGTATGCTTTCGCGCGATGAACAATTGCAGAAAGAGCATCTACCTTATCACCATTCAATTGAACATCCAATTTTACCATGTCCGACTCACGGTAACCGATAAGGTGATAATCTAACGAAGCATAACCGCGTGATATCGTTTTTAATTTATCAAAGAAGTCAAATACAATTTCCGCCAATGGCATTTCAAAGCTCAGTTCAACACGATCAGAAGTGAGGTATACCTGATTCTTGATAATCCCACGCTTATCCATACATAAACCAATGATAGCTCCTATGTACTCAGACTTCGAAATGATCTGGGCAGTAATGTAAGGCTCTTCAATGACGTCCATTGTAGTTGGGTCCGGCATTTCTGAAGGAGCGTTGATCTCGATCATAGTCCCATTCGTAAGCAAAGCCTTGAACTTTACTGAAGGCACTGTTGTGATCACGGTCATGTTAAATTCCCGTTCGAGGCGTTCCTGTATGATCTCCATGTGGAGCATTCCAAGAAATCCGCAACGAAATCCAAAACCAAGAGCGGCTGAAGTTTCAGGCTCCCATACCAATGACGCATCGTTAAGCTGAAGTTTTTCCATGGAAGCACGAAGCTCTTCAAATTCATGTGTGTCCACAGGATAGATACCGGCAAACACCATTGGCTTCACGTCTTCAAAACCTCTGATGGCCTCACCGGGATTACTTACCAGTGTAATTGTATCTCCAACTTTTACTTCTTTCGCAACTTTAATTCCAGAAATAAGATAACCAACGTTACCAACACTGATTTCATTTCGTGGTTGTTTTTCCAATTTCAAAACACCAATTTCATCCGCACCGTATACTTTGTCAGCATTTACAAATTTGATCAAATCATTCTTTTTGATTGTGCCATTGAATACTCGGAAATAAACTTCAATTCCGCGAAAAGAATTAAACACTGAATCAAAAATCATTGCCTGAAGCGGAGCTTTGGGATCTCCTTTAGGCTGAGGCACGCGCGCAACCACAGCTTTTAAAATATCTTCAATACCGATGCCTTCTTTTGCGCTGGCATGAATCACAGTACTTCGGTCGCAGCCAATCAGCTCCACAATCTGATCAGTGACTTCTTCCGGCATCGCTGATGGAAGATCGATCTTATTTAACACCGGGATAATCTCGAGATTATGATCCAGTGCAAGGTAAAGGTTGGAAATCGTTTGAGCCTGTATACCCTGCGCAGCGTCAACGATCAGCAAAGCTCCTTCACAAGCTGCAATAGAGCGGGAAACCTCATAAGAAAAGTCGACGTGACCAGGTGTGTCGATCAGATTAAGCGTGTATTCAACGCCGTCAAGTTTATAGTTCATTTGGATAGCGTGGGACTTGATTGTGATGCCCTTTTCACGCTCCAAATCCATATTATCAAGAACCTGTGCCTGCATATCCCGACCAGAGACCGTTCCGGTAAACTCTAAAAGCCGGTCCGCCAATGTACTTTTCCCGTGATCTATATGCGCGATGATGCAAAAATTGCGAATGTTCTCCATGCCCGTGATGCTGTCCTGATTTTTAAGGGCACAAAGGTAGGGATAAATGTTGTAGGAAGCCGGTTTTTCGGCGACTCCAGGCGAGGTTTTTCAGCGCTGAAATGTCATTGCTACTGCCAGGGGATCCGGTAACTGGCAACCGGCAACCGGTAACAAACACAAAGTATTAAATTGTTAAATTTGATTACCCTGCTGTTTCCTAAATCTAAAAAAACCCGACACCATGCAACGACGAATATTTCTTCAGAATTCCACTCGTGCTTTAATGGCGCTCCCATTTCTGGAACTGGCGTGTTCAAAAAAGGCGACTGAGCAAAGTGTAACCGAACCTCTCAAGCTTGGAATGCAATTGTATTCAATCGCTACTTTACTGTCAGAAAATTTTCAGGAAACTATAAAAACGCTTGCAAAAAAAGGCTATAAAAAACTGGAGTTTGCAGGACCTTATTATTTCAGCTCCCAGGAGGAGCGCGACAATAGTATCATGTTAAAGTTTTTGGGATTGAAAGGCTCGGGTTATTATGATCTTAAACCCACAGAGCTGAGAAAATTTTTGGACGATCTGGGACTTGAAGCACCATCTGCTCATATCTCAATGCAGTCACTCGACGAAAATATTGAAGAAGCTATTAATGCTGCGCAAATAGTGGGGCATCAATATATTATTTGTCCTATGATCGTTACGTCTTCCATTGATGAGTATAAGGCAATGGCCGACAAATTCAATGTGATCGGTGAAGCCTGTGCTAAAGAAGGAATTCGTTTTGGCTATCACAACCACTCATTGGAATTTGGTGCGCGATCAGGTGAAATACCAATGGAAGTATTGCTGAAGCGAACCGACGAAAGTCTTGTCAGCTTTGAACTGGATGTATTCTGGACGACCGTTGCAGGGATCGATGCAATAAAGTACATGAACGACTACCCAGGAAGGTTTCATCTAATGCACCTTAAAGACATGACAGTTAAAATGGATAAGCCAGATACTGACTGGCAGACATTCACTGATCCAAAAAAAGCACAAGCCATGTTTGCACTGGAAGCGAATGTCGGGGAAGGCGTTATTGATTATAAAAAAATAATTGCTGCCGGTCAGCAGGCTGGCATCAGACATTTCTTTACGGAGCGTGATTTCCCGACTGATCCGGCAGCGTTTATAAAGAAAAGCTTTGATAACGTTGCAGTAATGATGAAGGTTTAATGAAGGATCTCATCTTAAATAAATTTTTAAACACATAGAAGCATAGGATGAAAACAATTATTATAATGATGAAAGCCCGATGAGGTTTCTTGTTTTAATATACATCCTAATTTGGGGCAATCTCAGAGCTCAAAAATCCGCGATCGAATTGCAATTCAATACGCATCCGATCTCCTTTTATTTGAACCATAATAAAATCCCAACAATTTGTAAGGACATCTATCTCAAAAGAATTTCGCCATCTGATGAATCTGAAATACTTGCGTTAATGGATAGCCTTTTCACAAAAAACAAGGATACCAGACCATTTTACTTTTTAACATTAACGGGGACGATGGAAAAGGCGGACGGTGCTTATGCAGAACCTTTAGGAATGATGGCAAAATCATTTGTTGAAAAAAATCCCAAAGAGTTTGTTAATTATTTTATTAAAGAATCTTTGCTAAGTGAAAAAGATTTTGACCAATGGGCGCGATGTGTTGAAGGAGAAATCGAAATAATTTCCGAGAATAATGAGAAGACAGAATTAGAAAAGGTAAA